>NZ_JAMYOL010000022.1:0-88023 GCF_040319815.1 Mesorhizobium sp. M0854 | reverse complement strand
GCTCCGCGCCAGCGCCCGTCGCTTCACCCGCCCAGCAGGGCACAACCCACGCCGGAAACGAACTCAAAACTGGATAGAAACTGGGAGCAACGTCACTGAGACAGCATAGCCCGGCAGCGACCGTGGACGTTTCCTTCAGGTGCCTGTCAGAGGGAGGGGTACAGTTCGGCCATGCTCCGAAGCTGTATCGTTCCCAATTATGTGGTCGCATCAGGAGGACTTTCGCCGCCTAGATGAACAGCGTTCGCAGATACGTGCTGCCGCGCTTTGAAATGCGGCCCAAGATCGGCTTGCCGCCGGCACCCGTTAGGGAAGGGCAGCTGCACACGAGCCCTTTACCAGCCAAGGGCTATCGCTGTTTCGCTCAGACATGGACATAGAGGGCATTGCCGAAATCGTCTATCAAGCGGACCCCGGAACGCTGCTGGCACTCCTTTATCCTATCGACAGCGGCCTGGAGGCCTTGCAGACCTGACGGGAAATATTTGGCCAGGAAAACCTTATCCCAGGATATGCTGTTCAGCAGTCCAAGTCTGGCCAGGGCTTCTATCAGCCCCAGGTCATCGTCCAGAACATGAAGCAAACCGTCTTGCCTCATATCCTCCTCGACCGAGTCCAGATTTTCGTCCGGCGTAAGCAGCAGCGCCCTCTGCTTATAGAATTTGTTGGCAACCCACGACACATTTTCCCGAAAATGAAGGAGTTCCTCCGTAAGACCGGCGTCGGCGACGACCTGGTCGATACCCTTCTCGGCCAAGTCGTCCTGCGCGGCTGCCTTGTCATAGCTCGTCTGAAAAGAGAGAAAATGCTCTTTGGCGCTATCGGAGACATCGTGCGGCATAATCGTCGCGACCACGAGCCGGTCATCCAGATGAACCGCCACGGCCCGGTACTGCGCGGGTCCCAGGCAAATGAAGAACGAAATCGACCCTTGCCCTTCCCCGGGCGGCGTGCCGGGAAGAGCGCCCGTCTTGAACGCCCATCTTGGCATCTCCGGCGGCATGTCCGTGCCAATTTCGGGATTGGTAATGGCCTCAACGAAGCCAGTTTCGGTCACCTTGACGCGGTCCCGAAAACGGCCGACGCAGATGATGGATCGCTGAGCGACGCGCCACATATCGTCGCGGCTAATGTAGGGAGATGCTGCCTTTCGCAGCCGGTCGAGCCTCGCCTTGCCACGCTCCACGGCCGCCGGTTCGGATAGTACAATTGGCAGCTCCCGCTCCTCTAGCGTGCGCCCCTGTTGTTCAAGAACAAATTTCTCGAACTGTTCCAGCATGTCGTTCGTGAGGTTGGCGGCCACATGCGACAGGCGCCTCTGAAAATAGACCGAAACGGCCTGAACACTGTCATAACCCAAGCGGTCGGAATCGAGCAGCTCATCGACAAAGCCATAGTCCTCGTAAATAAAACTCCGCATGAAGCCGAGATAGTGATCCTGGTCCAACAATGCTGTGCATTTTCGCTCGGTCAAAAGCAAAAAACGTAGATTTTTTACAACCATATATCCGGCAAGATAGCCCCCCTCGTCACATTCTAGTGACGATACAAGAAGATTCTCCTTCCGCTCTCTTAGCTTTTCACCCATGCGATTGTCGGAGATGATACCAGTCAGGATCGTCAGCATTTCCTCGTCGCCGACAAACGGCATTTTCACGGGCAGAAACGCCTGGAAAATGCACTTCGCCGTTTCGGAGATCAGGCGCGATTGTCCGGGAAGCAGATCGTACTCCGCATACTGGGCGAGCCCCTCGGCGAAGGGCCGCATCAATTTGAGAGCGACGTCGGACCGGAGAAGGTCGTCTAGGACCTCCGCCGCACCAGTGCGAAACTCCTCAGAGGCAGGATGGAGGCCGGAGACAGCTTTCGCCCTGGTGCGAGCACGAAGGCGAAGATACGCGATGGCGGCCCCGACCGGCGAATGGAAGCACCAATGATGGGTGAATTCGTGGGCGAAGGCGGCGAACATCTGCGACGGCAGACGGCCCCGCGTTATGAACCATTTTTGATCGCGGAAGACGTCGACGCCGGACAATCCGGTCCAGTTTGAAATCGGATCGGTCCAGTTCCGATCGCTGCCCTGCGAACAGTGAATGTGGCTCGCCATGGACAGCCTCCTATTCAGCTTGCCAAGGTGGATAGATCTATCCCGAGCGCTTCGACTATGGCCTCGACCACCGTCTTTTCGGGCGCTTCGCTTTCCTTTCGCTTGTAGATGACCGTCCGTTCGATTCTCTTGCCGTCCTTTATTTCGACGGTGGTGTCCGTCCACTCAGTGCTCTTGTGCTTCCGCAGTAGATACCTGCCGACAACCTTCAGCGCGGCCAGCGTCAGCACGACGGTGACAACACCAAGTCCAAGGTCGCCGTGACGCCCGCCGGAGAGGGAATCGGCTTCAAAGGTCGAATTTCCCTCACCGAGTTCATTCTGGAGCTTGAGAGAATCGATCTTTGATACACCGCGTATCTGAAGCTGATGGCTGCTCATTTGGAATCCCTCAGGTTACGGTCCACTATCTGAATTCTAGGAAGTTGTTTCTGCTTGTGAGCAGACTTTGCAAAGTCTAAGCAAAACGAGCGCACAATGCCAGCCGATGCGTGACGGCGGCTTGAATCGGTGCCGGTGTGCCGATGCGAGAGAGCCGAGACGGGAACTATGGTACTTGGCCTCTGCGTCATTGGAGGATCTGTATCGATGCCGAGCGCAGCGCGTACGTGTCTGGTCCGCGAGGCCAGTTCGTAATTGCGTTGCCAAACCCTTGGGGTTGTTGTCACCGCAAGCGTGTAGATGCCTACGATCGCATTCCCGGACGAGGTCCTCGAAGTCCGTGTAGAGGTCGAGATGGCAGTGAACGTCTACAAGCGGCTCGCCATGCATACCGCTGCTGATGTCCGCGCTGCCTTGCAGATGACTGCGGAAACCGGAAGCTCGTCGAAGTCGAACCTGGACGGTCTTGGATGGGAAAATGGTGCAGTGGTCGCGCCGGGCTGCTCCGCCACGGGGCGAGTGTGGTCAAAGGCCCAGGGTAGCGTCAGAGTGTCGGCCAGAAACAGGGCTGACTGCGACGGCAGCTGATCCCGTCGTCTCAAAAGGCAGCCCGCCGAATGACACTGAGCGCGGTCAATGGCGTGATTGCATAGATCCACGAATTCCTCGCCCAGATCGAGGTGCCGGAATTGATCTGGAAAGGCTGGAAACCACCAAGGGAAACCTCCAAAGCGCACTCAGGTATACAACTTTGGGTGTGCTAGGTACAAAACTTTGGGTGTGGAATACCTTCCTAAAAAATATGCCTGGATTTCAATTAGATCCGAAGGACGTAGGATACAACTTTGGCTCTCGCACCAGCGATCGCCGCGATGATGGCGATCGACGCGTGGGCGTTGCATCGATGCGCGATCGTTTAGACGGAGGTCTCCGCCTGGCATCGAGCAACATGCACGGAGGTACGCAAAGCGCAAATCATCAAGTAGTTGAAGGGACGAGCCCCTCGCGTAAATGGAACTTGCGCTGCCGTTGTCGTCCCATCGTGCCGCCGAACTCGGAGGCGTGACGATCGACCACGATGGTCTATTTTTTTGCAAAGTCGAATGTCCCGATTCCGATGCCAAGGAAAAAAACTCCGACCACAGCGAAGAATAGTAACAACACGGGCGACGCAAGCCGCCTTGCCCTCTAGCAGGGGAGGTGCTTGCGGTGCTCTCACCGACACAAGATCGCAAATGGCACGTGGGTGAGCACCAGAACTGGCGACACCCATGGTGATCGGCTTGACTCGCTGGAGGAAGCACAAGGCCTCATCGGGCAGAGGCGCAAGCGACGGTCGAACACTGGCTGGCTGCTCGGGATCTGATCGAGGCGTAGTCGGACAAGGAAGCGTAGTGCCCTACCTCGATGTTCCTAGAAGCGCGCCGGCAGCCTGGCGGGGGGCTTGGGGTTAGACTGCCGGCGCACGCCACTCATGAAGAGCGGCCCCTTTTTGCGGTTCCGACACCCATAGTCAACCCGGCAGCGTCTGGATGCCCGCTGTGCTCTTTTCAGAGCGGCGCGCGATGCCGGCCATGTCGGCCGATCCTGCCTAGTCTAGGATGGGGGGCCACTCTCGTCGGCCGAGTTGATGCTCCAGCCAGTATCGCCTTGCCGACCAGCATGAGTTCGCTGTTAGCAATCCATCGTCGCGAGCCGATGCTATCGTGCACGTGTCGCAGCACTCCGGGCGGCTATATCGCCTAAGACAGCATGACGAAGCGTTCCAACTTCCTGTTCGGCGAGCCCGTGTGCAGTTCCATCGGACAGTGACGAGAATTCTCTTGGCGGTACTGCGCCAGAAGGCATTCGCGTCCAACGGAATCAAGCGACGACTATCAGCCGCAAACTTCACATCACAAGAGCGGTCTTCCACCCATTGCAGATTATCCGACTGATCAGGCGGCGTCCGATATGTCCGCCTCTGCCTCAAGAATTCCCACAGGTATGGACAGCGATCTTGCTATCCGATCCCGATAGCCCTTGTTGTACCTCACACCCCGCTCGATGTTTTGGATTTCCTCAGCGGCAAGCCCGCACGCCACCGCGAGGTCCTCGATTGAATACCCAAGGTGCTCACGATAAGCGCGGATGATGTGGGTCCCCTGCGACATAGCCGTCAAGACTGGCTCGGGAATGCGCGAATCCTTCATAAACATCTCCAAGAAGATGGGAGCGCCTGACAAATCGGGAGATTTCCTCCCCGACCCTGGCGCACACCCAGCAAATCAAAAAAATGGACGTCCATTCGGCCGGACCGGCCTCATCCATGGAATGGGCCACTTGAAATTGGCAGCCGGGTCGGAATATGGCGGCTCACCTGCTTCTGATCAAGTTCTAAGAACCTGCCCACCCTGAGATGGCCTGATCGGCTGTAGCGCATTCGACCTGCGATCCTACACGACTCACTCTCGCCGATGGCTTTCTTGAACAGCAACTCGAACTCCCCCTGACGCCTCCAGTGGCTATTCGCGGCACCGTCCACCCAGCCTCGCGGACGCTGATACCTTCGACCAATTTCCACCGCCGATGCAGCGAAAGACGCGCTTGTGCTTGAATCACACATCGATCACCGCTGTTAACGAAATTTTTTAAGCCGCCGATGCTTGTTCGGAGACCGAAAGGATGGGGCGCCCGAGGAAACAGCCGAAAGGGCCGCGCGCTTTTGTGCTGACGTCGGCTTGAGCAAGCTCGATCCGGCTGCCCTGTGCAATCGCCCGACCGGCCGAAAAAAGGATGGCGATTGTCATGATGCGGCGACGGCGAGTTTCCCGAAATTGCAGCAAACAATGGTCATCTGGTTCATCCGGGCTTCGGATCCAGACAGGGGGTAGCGCTTTCGATGGACGAGCATCGCGACCTATAAAGGTCCGCAATCATTCGACCGTGACCGATTTTGCGAGATTGCGCGGCTGGTCTACATCTGTGCCCATGAAGAGCGCCGTGTGGTAGGCAAGAAGCTGTATCGGCAGCGAGAAGATCATCGGCGCGATAATCTCGTCGACAGCCGGCAGCACGAGCGTGTGCATAGTGTCGAGTTTCGATGCGGCTGCCCCTTTTTCATCGGTGATGAGGATAATCCGCCCTCCACGGGCAGCCACTTCCTGCATGTTGGAGACGGTCTTGTCGAAAAAGCGATCATGGGGCGCGATGACGATCACTGGCATGTTGTCGTCTATCAATGCGATCGGACCGTGCTTCAATTCACCCGCCGCATAGCCCTCGGCATGGATGTAGGAAATCTCCTTGAGCTTCAGCGCACCTTCCATCGCTAGCGGGAAACTGGTGCCACGGCCGAGATACAGGACGTCACGACACTTTGACAGTTCGCGCGACAGGAACTCGATCTCCGGCTGGATGCTGTTGAGTACCTGGCCCATGACGCGCGGCACTTCGGCGAGGCTCCTGACGAGCGCCTGCAGCTCGTCTTCGGTTACGGTCCCGCGGGCTCTGGCGGCGCCGATGGCGAGTGCGGCTAGAACGGCAAGCTGGCAGGTAAACGCCTTGGTGGAGGCGACGCCGATCTCCGGTCCGGCAAGGATCGGGAAGACCGCATCGGCCTCCCGAGCGATGGTCGATTCGCAGGCATTGACGATAGCGCCAATTTTCAGCCCACGCTCCTTGCAGTACCTCAACGATGCGAGCGTATCGGCGGTTTCGCCGGACTGCGAAATGAAAAGAGCCGCCGACTGCGGCGACAACGGGATCTCGCGGTAACGGAATTCGGACGCAACGTCGATTTCAACCGTCAGGCGCGCGTAGCGCTCGAACCAGTATTTTCCGATCAGTCCGGCGAGATAGGCGGTCCCGCAGGCCGAGATCGCCAAGCTCGGGATCCTGGCGAAATCGATGCCAGAAACCATGTCGGCGCGATTCTCTATGATGTTGCTATAGTGACGGAGAGCATGGGCGATGACTTCGGGCTGCTCGCAGATTTCCTTCTCCATGAAGTGGCGATGATTGCCCTTGCTGGCCAGATCGGCCGCGGCCGTGGAGGTATGGCGCGGACGCTCGACGGGGTGGCCGTCGAAATCGAAGATATGGGCGCCCGAATTGCCGACAACGGCCCAGTCGCCCTCGATGAGATAGGTAATTTCATTGGTGAAGGGAGCGAGCGCGATCGCGTCGGAGCCCAGGAACATCTCGCCGTCGCCGTGACCGATCGCCAGCGGTGGTCCGTTGCGCGCCGCCATGATGGTCGACGGATCATCTTCGAAGAGGACGGCAAGCGCATAGGCGCCCCTGACGCGTTTCAGCATGGCACGCATCGCCTCTTGCCGCCTCATGCCCTCCCGGCGGTGTCTTGCCAAGAGATGCGCGACGACCTCGGTGTCGGTGTCGGTCTGGAACTCGGCGCCAGCCGCCGCCAATTCGTCCTTCAGCTCGGTGAAATTCTCGATGATCCCGTTATGGACGACGGCGACACCGTCGGTAAAGTGCGGGTGCGCATTGCGTTCCGTCGAGGCCCCATGGGTTGCCCAACGCGTATGGCCGATGCCGATGTTGCCGCTCAGCGGCTCTTCCTTCAGTCTCCTCTCGAGATTGACGAGCTTGCCCTCGGCGCGCCGGCGGTGCAAGGCACCTTCGGTGATCGTCGCAACGCCGGCGGAATCATAGCCGCGATATTCCAAACGCTTCAATGCGTCGACCAACCGATCCGACACCGGCTGTTGCCCAACGATGCCAACAATCCCGCACATGTTCGTCTTCCCATTGTTGCCGGCAGCTTCAGCCCACGCGAGACGGATACCCATCCGGCCGCTTTCATTGGGGATCTTGTAGTAGTATTCGGTAATATTGGTACAATTGATTGTAGGGATGACTATCATCCAGCCCATGGATGAGCCCCTGATCTAAACTTCTCGTTGCGCCTGACGCCTTCATGACCGAACGCAAGCCCACACCCCGCGGCACGAAGGAACAATCGGCCATGCGCGACCATCCCGGCTACGCACCTGACACGAAGCGCCGCCGCTCGTGATCACGCGGTGATCGGCATGATCACAAGCACTGTAGTTAGGCAGCATCAGCGACGCATGATCGGCATCATCATCATCGGCAGCGTCGGCGCCGTCGGCATGATTCACGTGTTCGTCACGTTGATCATAATCATCGTCGCCGCCGATCCAGTTTCTGATTGCCTGCCGCTGTTGACGCGGCTTTCGCCGGTAGAGCTTAGCCCGCGATGGCCTATCAATACGCTGTTAGTCGGCATGGCCGAAACCGAGAGTCAGGCGGCGCACGCCACAGAGCACGTTCAGCGACCGTTTCACTCAGCGCCGGCTTTCTTGGGGTTCGTAACGGTCAACAGGATTCTCGGGGCATGAATGCACTGTCCGTCTTACTCAAACCCGATTCCCGCAGCGGAAGAACTAGCCGCCTTGATGCACGGCGATAAGCTTTTGACGGCCTGAAGCGACGTTGTGGTCGCGGTTGCGGTGCTTTTCCACGCGCCTCGTCAGGCGCCGGGATTGCTCCGTCGTGATGGCAGGCGGGGGTTTGCAGGTTGCGGTCGACGGGTTCGTTTCGGGGCGTCTGCCCCATCGTTATGTCGCGAGTTGGGGGATGCGATCGAGGAGGATGCGCAGGATGCGCTGGTCGGGGCACGATGTCGGCAGGTGCAGGCGGATTTGCGATTTCATCTCGACCACCCGCGCAGCGATTTTGATGAGGCGCAATCGCAGCGTGTCGAATTGGGCGGCGGCAAAGCTGGAACGCTTCGGCATCGCGGCGCGCAGGCTCCACATCATCCAGTAGGCGCCGGCATGCAGGAATAGCCGGAACTGGTTGGCCGTCGCTCTGGTGCAGGATGTGCGGTCGGCGGCAAGATGCGTCTTCCACGACTTGATGTGGTTCTCGGCCGCGCCGCGCCGGCAGTAGACATCCTCGTAGAGCGCCTTGGCCTTCCCACCGGCAAGGTTGGTGACGACGAAGCGGATATCGCCACCTTGGGCGCCGACCTCGACCCGCGCGATGATGCGCCGACGCGGCTCCAACTAGCGGCGCCGTCAACGAACTCCTTGAACCTGCGGACCTTGCCTGTCTTGGCCGACGCTTCGAAGCGCGCCGTCGTGCTGGCCTCCAGATCCGCGACATGCTTGCGCAGGGTCGTGGTGGGCGCGAGGCCAAAGATGAAGTCGACGTCGTTGGCGCGGCACCAGTCGATGACCTGCGGGTTGCAATAATGGGTATCGCCGCGGAGCAGGATTCGAATGTTCGGCCATTTGATCCGGATCGCCCGCACCAGACGGCGCAGGTGGGGGCGGATCTCAGCCCCACTCGGCCGCTTGGCCGGTCGCAGGATCGCGCTGACGAACCGTCCCGCACCATCGAACACGACGATCGGCTGGAAGCCGTACTCGTCATGGTGGGCATTGAACAGGCGAAGCTGTTGGCCTCCGTGCACAGCGTCGAAGGTGTCGTCAGTGTCGCGTACGATCCGCTTCGGCACCTGCCGGAACGAGGCGCAATAGAGATCGACCATCGCCCGTCCCATCGCGACCAGCTCCCGCACGCCGGGTAGGTTCTCCAGCCGGCACAGCGTCGATTGCGACGCCAGATCCCGACCCGACGGCAGCGCATCCTGGGCCATCTTGAAGACCGGATCGCGGCGCAGCCGGTTGGCGTCGTTGCCGTCCTCGTAGCCGGCGGCGATCATCTTCATGCGAAAGCGGATCATGTCCGCCAGGCTGTAGACGACCTGGTCCGGGCAGCGCGGATCGTCGATGCAACGCGCCAGACGCTCGGCCACCCGCAACCGCTTTTCCACCTCGGCCAAGGCCAGAACGCCGCTGTTGGACGACAGCATGCCGCCGTCGAAACGGGCGACGACGGACTTGCCGCCGACTGATGACAAACCGCTCAGCGGCAGCGCAAGATCGTTCATGGTGGGTGTGGTCTCCGGGAAATGGTTCGGATCGGCTTAAGAAACCAAATCCTACGTCATTTCAACGGCTTGCGCCACATCCACCAACCCCCATGAATTTGGTTAGGTTGATGCGGCGTGCCGCCGCCGTGAGGCCGCGCTCGCTCAGCAGCGCGTCGAGAACGACGAGAAGATTCAGATCGAGCCCTTGAAACGCATGTCTTAGCTATCCATAGCGTGGATGCATTTGATTGAAACAAACGATTTTACCAATTTTCCGGAATGTCGCATGGACTTGGCAGGACCTAACGTACGCCGATCACTGCCTCTATCGCGTGGCGAGTCCCTTGAGAAGAGCCCGAAAGAGGAAATCTGTCGCGTGCGGTGGAGATTGTACTGGGAATGAGAGGCAGCGCTCCGATCATGTCGAACTCTCCGACGAATGGTGGACCGGTACAATAGTTGATCGCAATGGTCCGGAGCTATGAAACATCTCGATTACATATGAGGTGCCGAGTGAATACGCTGACAGCACCCACCGTCGCAGCGTTTAGCTGACGTTTGACGACGGTTCCTATCCATTTACACGCAGATTCTTGATGTGCTGGCGCAAAAGCGGGAGGCCGGCGACTTTTCTTCCTCATCGGCCTGACGCCGCAGAGCCGGAACTCGTCCGGTTCCTATGGGCATTGGGCTTGGTCGGTCGCACAGGCTCTATGAGGGGCAATTTTGGCAACGCGACGCGACTCGGGTTTTGAACGACGCCGAAAACGCAAGCTGGAAAGGAACAAGATGGCAGATCAACTCGCCAACGAAATAATCGCCATGATCAAGAAGCGCGCCGCGTCGGAGGGCGGCATAGCGCCTGCCACGGGCGGCGAGATAACGGCTGCCACGCGACTGACTTCGCTCGGTATCGATTCACTGGGATTGGCGGACGTTCTCTGGGACCTGGAGCAGGCCTACGGCATCGAGATCGAGATGAATACGGCCGAGGCATGGTCGGATCTCCAGAATGTTGGGGACATGGTGGAAGCCGTGCGCACCTTGCTCGCTAAGGGGGTGTGAATGGACAGGCGCGTCGTGATTACTGGGATTGGCGGGATTTGCGGGCTTGGGACCAACGCCGCCGCCATTTGGAGAGAGATGCGAGAAGGCCGCTCCGCCATCGGCCCAATCGTCAACTCCGAGCTCCATGAATTGAGGGTCAGGATCGGTGCCGAGATCAAGGCGCTGCCGGAGCATGACATCGACGGCAAGCAACTCATCTCCATGGACCGCTTCAGCCTGCTCGCTGTGCTTGCGGCGCGCGAAGCCATGCGTCAGGCCGGACTTTCCTCCAAAGAGGGAAATAGCTATCGCTTCGGTGCGACGGTGGGCGTTGGCGGCTGCGGGTGGGATGCGATCGAGCAAACCTACCGCGCCATCCTTCTGGGCGGTAAGCGTGCCGCTCTCTTGACTGTACCCAAGGCGATGCCGGGTGCCGCTGCCGGCCAGGTCAGCATGAGTCTCGGCCTGCGCGGGCCGGTCTTCGGCGTCACGTCTGCCTGTTCCTCGGCAAACCATGCGATTGCCTGCGCGGTGGACCAGATCAGGCTCGGCCGGGCCGACGTGATGCTTGCCGGCGGCAGCGAAGCGCCGCTCATATGGGGTGTGCTGAAGGCATGGGAAGCGATCCGCGTGCTTTCGCCCGATACTTGCCGGCCATTCTCGGCCGATCGCCAGGGCCTGTCGCTTGGTGAAGGCGCCGGCATGGCGGTGCTGGAAAGCTACGAGCATGCCCTGGCTCGGGGCGCCACCATCCTTGCCGAAATTGCCGGTGCCGGCCTTTCCGCCGATGCGTCCGATATCGTCGCGCCGACTGTCGAGGGGCCGGAGGCAGCAATGCGGGCCTGCCTTGCCGATGCCAGGCTGGACGCCGAGGATGTCGACTATCTCAACGCGCACGGCACCGGCACCAAGGCCAACGACCAGATCGAGACGGCGGCGATCAAGCGCGTCTTCGGTCAGCACGCCTTCTCAATGTCCATTTCTTCTACCAAGTCCATGCACGCGCATTGCCTCGGCGCGTCCGGCGCGCTCGAGTTGATCGCCTGCGTGATGGCTATCCGCGAGAGCGTCGTGCCGCCGACTGCCAATTATCGTGAGCTGGACCCCGATTGCGATCTCGACGTCACGCCCAATGTGGCACGCGAGCGCAAGGTGCGCGTGGCACTGAGCAACTCCTTCGCCTTTGGCGGCACGAACGCGGTTCTGGCGTTCAGGCAGGTGTAGAAGCCATGAGAGATGCCTCCGGCAACATTATCTCTCGCATCCAGATGCTTGCCGGATAACTATTGTGAAGGGCGGGTCATTGACCGCCTCGGCGAATGCGGGAAGTGGCAGCGGAAGCTCGACGATCCGGGGGTATCGTCTTTGCGAAATTCTTAACTGTTGAAGCGGCTTGGACGTACCGCCGCCCCGTAAAAGGTAAGCGAGGCCCTGCGGGCTCGGCTTGAGGGTCTGAAGCTGTACACGAATGTCTGGAAGCCGCAGGGTCGGCTCTGCGCCCGTCATAGTCGCCTGAGTGCTGCCGGCAAGAAGCCACCGGTGGTCATGGCCGAGATCGTGCATGAGATGGCCCCTTCTTGTGGACCATCGGGCGAGAGGTTTCACCATCATAGCGGTCTCGAACCAACGTGCGGCACAGCGCCGGGGGCGGAGCAACGGTGGGGAACTCCCGTCGGTGGTTATGTGGCCGAGCCAGTCCGCGCGGCGCCCTCTCCGATAGGGTTAGAAGGGTTCAGCTAGCTAGGCGCGTGTCACGTTTTGTATAAGGCACAATAGCAGTGAGAAATGGAGATTGATGCCTGCGCGTTTTCGAATAAGACAATCACTAAGCTGTCACCCGAATTACATCAGGAATTGTCTATAGCCGCCGCCCATCAGGTAGCGGCCACGTTGGATGGCGCGACGCACCTGATCGCGAAGATGGCTACCTGGATGAGACCAATCTTCTTCGACACGGCGTCTCCCGAACAGGGCAATGGCGATCTCCTGATGAGATGCTCCCGCAAGCGAGCCATCCAAAGCCTGGAGCACGAGACGCAGACGCGCTCCGCGGGGCTCCGGCGGAAAGCAAGCTGCTGCCAGGCGGCCGCAACCATTGATGTCGTTCAGGAACTGAAGGGCAGCGACATGGAACTTCAGGTGCTGCGGCTGCACGATCGCGTCGACATATAGCCGCAACGGGCGGAGAACGGATGCACCGGAAAGGGCGATCTGCAGACTCCGGCAGTCCTCCCTCAGCAGCACGTGCTGCACGCCGGCAGGTGTCAGCAGGATGTCCTTGCAGCATGAGAGCGAAGAAAGATCAAGCGGTTCAAAATCGTGGTCGAGCCCAACCGGCTCCGCGGCCGCTCGTAGGATACGGGCGCAGTCGCGCGGATCCCAAAAGACCCTTGCCGACGTAGCGTCCGACTGTGGCGCGTCCGCGAAAAAGGAGGCTCCATTGTCTTAGGAAAGATGATCCTGTCGTCAACTCGATTATCTTCATGTCGGCCTGGGCTCCGACAATGCAGGCGGACGGTGCCATTTTGGCGTGGTCGCGCTGGAATTGTGGATTGCGCCGAAGAAACTCCCAGGCCCAGGCAGTGCGCGGCAATCGTCTGGCGTAGTGGTAAGCTTCGTGACGACGCCAGTCCGGCCAGCATTCAAGACCGACCGTCGCTTCCTTGGGCAGACCAGCATCCTTCACGGCTCAGGTGTCCACAATGCCGACGGGCCTAGAACCGGTTGCCACAGTACCGGTCCGCTCAGACGTCCCCTGCTGCGGATGCGCAAAAGGCTCGCGCGGGAAATCTCGAGAAACCCGGCCACCGCCTCCGTTTTGCCGACGGACTTGGGTTGTCCGATGCGCGACAATGGCCACGTCGCGAGGCGAAGGATCCGTTCCATGCGCGTATCCGTCACCGTTACTATCCGGGTCAGATCCTTGGCCAAGCCGAACTCGATCATGCCCGCGAAGAGCTCGTAGGTTGCCTGGGCCAGCCCGCCCGCTGCCTTGGGCGCCGACGGAGGGAGATCGAGCGCGAAACGACTGCTCTCCCATATGTCGGCAGTCGAGGGCATGACGTCAGCACCCAGCAGCACCGGGAACGTGTCGCGCAACATTGTGGGTCCGGTGCTGGGCAAAAGACGCACGCAACCGCGAATTCGCCAGTCGGATCCCTTGAGGAGCAGATAGACAGGCTTCAGACCATCAAACGGGTCTGTTTCCATCTGGTCTTCGGTATCAACTTCCCAATCGAGCCTTTCCTTGAACACCCGAAACCTGAGCCCGTGCATCTCTTTGAGCTCGCTTGCGAACTCGTTGTAAAGGTCTGGTGTTATCAGCTGCATCATGGTCGCCTCCGTGCGGGATGTGTTCCCGCCATCGAAGGGCAAAGCTGGCAACGATGCAGCCTGTAGAGGTTTACAGCTATCGTGGCAGAAGAATCAGGATCTCGCCTGGCCGGAGGCAACCAGTCGTGCAACGGCCTGGTTGATCGTTCGAACGCCAAGCTTTGCCTTGGCGTTTTCCAGATGAAAGGTCACGGTGCGCTTTGAGACGCCGAGAAGCTGGCTGATAACCCAAGCCGACTTGCCGCGCGCCGCCCATTTCAGGCACTCGAACTCCCGCGGGGTGAGCGTTACACCATCCACCACGCGATCGTCGGCGAGCCTGCGCCGGACATGGATATGAAAGTTGATGGCCACCAGCTGCAATGCTTTTTCGTAACGTGTCAGTGACCGCAACAGAGGCGGACGGGACTCGTCGGAAGCAAAGGTCAGGGCAGCAAACCGGCCGCGATGATCATGCATGGACATCGTCAGGCCGCCGCGGATGCCAAACTCAGCCGCACTCTCCAGAATTTGATGCTGCGAATTCGGCAGACAGTGCCGAGCGCGATCCACACCCCAATCGAAGGTATCCCAGCCTTGCAGCCCGCGCAGGATGACCGGATCAAGACTGTGGTACCGCTGTTGCAGATAACGTGATGTCCAGGATGAAGGATAGTTTGAGATCAATTGCGGGGCGTCGCCGGAGGCCGACGGGTAAGTGAAATAGGCGAATAGCGGAAAATCGAAGCCGGCTGCAGCGGATGCCATTGCCTCACGGAGATCGGCAGCATCAACACTTGCAGACAGTTGCTCGACGAAGTTCTCAAACACGCGATGCATTTGCGCTTTGCGTAACCTCCGTGATCGCTCGATGCCAGGCAGAGACCTTGTTTTAAACGATCCCGGACGGATACAGCGCGTGCCGAGAACCCCGTTAACCTGTTAAAACCCCTGATATTCTGACGTTGTCTATGAGCCGTGTGCCGCCGAGCCAGGCCGCGACAAGCAAGCGTGCAGGTCGGTCAAGGCTTGTCATGGGTCGCAGATCTGCCTCGTCGCGAAGTTCCAGGTATTCGATCTCGCGATAGCCTGCAGCCAGAATTGCTGCGCGCGCTTCGGCAAGCGTTGGCAGGACGGGCGAGCCGCGGGCAAGCCGCTCAGCCGTCCCGAGCAAGACCGATGGTAGCTTGTGGGCAACAGCACGCTCTGCTGGTGAGAGCCGGACATTGCGCGATGATAGTGCAAGACCGTCGGCTTCGCGGACTGTCGGACAAGGAACAATGGTGATTGGAATATCCAGGTCCCGGGCCATATGCCTGACTAGCTGAAGCTGCTGAAAGTCCTTTTCGCCAAAGAAGCCGAAGTCAGCGCTGGTCTGCAGGAAGAGCTTGGCGACGACGGTCGCCACGCCATCGAAATGTCCCGGCCGGAAGGCACCGCACAGGCCCTCGCTGACACCGGACACCGAAACGGTCGTGGCGAAGGCCGCCGGATACATTTCCTCTGCATCCGGCGCATAAAGCAGGTGCGCGCCAAGCGGTGCCAGCTTGGCGGCATCCTCGTCCTCGGTGCTCGGATACGCGGCGAGATCGGCCTGGTTGTTGAATTGCTTCGGGTTGACAAAGAGCGTCACGATCACCCGGTCGGCCTTCTCGAGTGCCGCGCGCACTAGGCTGAGATGGCCCTCATGCAGGACGCCCATCGTTGGCACCACGGCAATCCTCACGCCCTCGCCGCGCCATGCGGCGACGATTTGGCGAAGCTGGGCAACGCTCCTGACAATCGGCACGCTCACGCTGCTTCTCCGCTCTTGGCCGCGTCCGCGTCGGCGGGCTTGGGCGCATCGGCAAACACGTGCTCGGCGGCCGGAAACTGGCGCTCCTTCACTTCCCGCGCATAGGCCGCGATCGCAGCCGCAGCGGCCTCCCCCAGTTCAGCATAGCGCTTGACGAATTTGGGCCGGAAGTCGCCGAAGAGGCCCAGCATGTCGTCGACGACGAGAATCTGGCCGTCACAGGCTGCCGAGGCACCGATGCCAATGGTCGGGGTCGCCACCTCCCCGGTGATCCGGCGGGCGAGCGCCTCGGGAACCTTCTCCAGCACGACCGCAAAGGCGCCCGCTTCGCTCACCGCAAGCGCGTCGCGCCTGATGCGCTCGGCATCCCCGCCTCTGCCCTGCACGCGGTAGCCACCGATGGTGTTGATCGCCTGCGGCGTCAAGCCGACATGGGCCATGACCGGCACGCCGCGCGCGGCGAGGAAGCCGATCGTCTCTGCCATCGTTTCGCCGCCTTCGAGCTTGACGGCCGCGCAGCCGGTCTCGGCCATGACGCGCGCGGCATTGCGGAAAGCCTGCTCGGGGCTTTCCTCGAAGGAACCGAACGGCAGGTCGACGACCATCAGCGCCTGCTCGAGGCCACGGCGCACGGCCTGGCCGTGCGTGATCATCATCTCCAGCGTCACACCGAGCGTCGAGGGCAGGCCGTGGAGAACCATGCCGACGCTGTCGCCGACCAGCACCACATCGCAATGGGGATCGACAAGCCGGGCGACTGGCGTCGTATAGGCGGTAAGGCAGACGAGCGGCGTCCCACCTTTGCGCGAACGAATATTCGGCGGTGTGATCGCCTTGGTGTCACCAAACGCACTCAATGGACCCTCCTTCCCCAACGTTACCAACCGCGGGTGTCGCGTTTGCCACATTTTTGTGCAAGTGCGAAGAGCTAAAAATGGCCGTGCAGCTGTGCGGTGTTGACGTGCGGACAGGCGCGCTTACACTTAAATCGATTCAGGCGCCCCCGAGCTGGCCAACCACTTTCGCGAACATGGACGATCAGGCAAAAGGACCCAGGAAAGACAGAGCCGCCGTCAAGGCCGACGAAGTCAAAGTGGACCTGATCGCCTTTGTCGTCGCCGTAAACGACAGTGAACCCTGTGTCCTCACCATCGGCCAGGCGGACACCCTGCCCTCCGGACCATTTGCGCTTGAGCACCGATCGCTGCAATCCGGTTTGAGGGGGTGGGTCGAGCAGCAGACCGGCCATCCGCTGGGGTATATTGAGCAACTCTACACCTTCGCGGATCGGGATCGCATCGGCGCCGAGCGCCAGCAGCGCGTCATCTCCATCAGCTATCTCGCATTGACCCGCAAGGAACAGGCAGCTGGCTCGCCCAAGTGCGGCTGGCAGAGCTGGTATGAATATTTTCCATGGGAGGACCACCGCTCCGGCACGCCTCCGGTCGTGCTGGACGTTCTGCGACCGCGCCTGATTGAATGGGCAGACGGCGTCAGCGACGCGGCCACGCGACGTGAACGCTGGCAGCGGGCGACGATAGCCTTCGGCTTCGACGACCGCCTTTGGAACGAGGAACTCACGCTTCAACGCTATGAGTTAGTCTACGAAGCAGGCCTGGTCCAAGAGGCCGGAAGCGGACGGGACGCGACGCTGCCTCCGCTGGTGCCCAGCAAGTCTATGGTCGCCGATCATCGCCGCATCGTGGCGACCGGCATTGCGCGGCTGCGCTCCAAGATCAAATACCGGCCGGTCGTCTTTGAGCTGATGCCGCCGGTCTTCACGCTTTTGCAGCTGCAGCGAACCGTGGAGGCGCTTGCCGGCAGGCTCGTGCGTAAGCCGAACTTTCGCCGGCTGATCGAGCAGCAGGAGCTGGTCGAAGAGACCGGAGAGGCAACCGCGGAGACCGGCGGCCGGCCAGCGAAGCTTTACCGGTTCCGCCACGCCGTTCTCGACGAGAGGGTCATCGCCGGGACAAAATTGCCGCTGGCGCGGGGTTGACATCGCTTATACTCACAGCAAGTATATGCTGGTTATTTTCAACTAGAGTATAAGCCGGAGGGGTCGATGAGCGCCATGTTGCCTGCGACCGCGTTTCTCTACGAGCGCGTCCGACGAGTGATCCCGCCGATCGAATGGCCGGCTTTCGTCGAGGATATCGAGGCGATCCTTGCACTGAAGCGCGAGCGCAACGCCATCATCCTGGCGCACAACTATCAGACCCCCGAGATCTTCCATTGCGTCGCCGACATCGTCGGCGACAGCTTGGCACTGGCCCGCACGGCTGCGACGATCGAGGCGCAAGTCATCGTGCTGGCCGGCGTACATTTCATGGCCGAAACGGCCAAGCTGCTCAATCCGCAAAAGACGGTGCTCATTCCCGACCTGCGGGCAGGCTGTTCGTTGGCGGAATCGATCACGGCAGAAGACGTGCGCTTGATGCGCCAGCGTTATCCCGGCGTGCCGATCATCACTTATGTCAACACGTCGGCCGAAGTGAAAGCCGAGTCGGATATCTGCTGTACATCCGGCAACGCCAAGGCGGTGGTCCAATCCCTTGGCGTTCCCCAGGTGATCATGTTGCCGGACGAATATCTGGCCCAGAATATCGCCGCCCAGACCGATGTGCAGATCATCGCCTGGAAAGGGCATTGCGAGGTGCATGAGCGCTTTACACCGGCCGACATCCGCGAGTTGCGCGAAAGCCATCCCGGCGTGATCGTGCTCGCGCATCCCGAATGCCCGCCCGACGTCGTGGCTGAAGCAGATTTTTCCGGCTCGACCGCTGCCATGTCCGACTATGTCGAAAGGCAAAGGCCGGCACGTGTCGTGCTGATGACGGAATGTTCGATGAGCGACAACGTCGCGTTAGCGCACCCAGAGGTCGAGTTCATCCGGCCCTGCAATTTGTGCCCGCACATGAAGCGTATTACGCTTGCCAACATCCGCATGGCGCTCGAGCAGAACCACCATATCGTAACCATCGAACCCGGGATCGCCGGGCGCGCGCGGCTTGCGGTCGAACGGATGCTGGCAATTTGAGCGCCGATGTCCGCAGCTTCTTCGGGCGGCCCATCATCATCGGCGGCGGCATCGCCGGACTGATGACCGCGCTTCAACTGGCGCCGGAGCCGGTGCTGCTTCTGTCCAGGACGCTGCTGGGAGCTGACAATTCGAGCACGTGGGCACAGGGTGGTCTGGCTGCAAGTTTCGGCGAAGACGACGATCCGGCACTGCATCTGGCCGATACGCTTGCCGCCGGGGATGGTCTCTGCGACACAGACGTGGCGAGCCGCATCCTCCAAGCCGCGCCCAAGGCGATAGAGGGGCTTGCGGGCTTTGGGGTTCCCTTCGACCGTACGCCGAAAGGATCACTGTGCCTCGGATTGGAGGCCGCACACAGCCGACGTCGCATCGTTCATGCGCATGGTGACGGCACCGGGCGTGAGATCATGCGTGCCCTGATCGCGGCTGTGCGTTCCACTCCGTCGATTGTTGTCGTGGAGGGCGTGGAAGCGCGCCGGCTGGCGGTGCGAGAGAATGCGATCCGAGGCGTCTGGGCGAGCGGTTCGATAGGACCTGTCTTCTTCGGCTCACGGCGGGTCGTCCTCGCCACCGGTGGGATCGGGGGACTGTTTCTCGACACCACCAATCCTTGCGGCAGTTGCGGACAGGGCCTGGCGCTTGCGGCCCGCGCTGGCGCTGTCCTTGCCGACCTCGAGTTCATCCAGTTCCACCCGACCGCGCTTGACGGCCCGGAACGCCCTATGGTGCTGGTCAGCGAGGCCGTCCGCGGCGAAGGTGCTGCCCTGATCGACGAAACCGGCCAGGCTTTTCTCCAGAGCGTGCCAGGGGCGGAACTTGCGCCTCGTGATGTCTTGGCGCGCGCCATCTGGAACCATCTTGCCAACGGCCACCGTGTTTTTCTCGACGCGCGGCAACGGCCTGGCCCGGAATTCGCTCGACACTTCCCGACAATCGCATCAGCCTGTCGTGGAGCGGGCATCAATCCCGCGCGCGATCTCATCCCCATTCGTCCGGCCCAACACTACCACATGGGTGGCGTTGCCGTGGACGGCTCCGGTAGGACGTCCGTCAAGGGGCTGTGGGCCTGCGGCGAAGTCGCTTCGACAGGACTGCATGGCGCCAACAGGCTCGCCAGCAATTCCTTGACCGAGGCCGTCGTATGCGCGCGCTGGGTCGCTGAAAGTGTCGCTGGAACGCCTGCTCGCAGAACAAAGCCTGCGTTTGCGGACGTTTACCCATCGCCCGCTCCGACACCCGTGCGTGTTTTCCTGTCGCGCGCACTCGGCATCGTCCGGGATGGTGAAGGTTTGAAAGCAGCCGCACGTGCCTTATTGCCGCTCGCCGAAAGCAAGGACGCGGCCTCGGATCCGGCGGCTGTCGGGCTAATGATCGCGGTTGCCGCCCTGTTGCGCGAAGAAAGCCGCGGCGCTCATTACCGGACAGACTTTCCTCATCATGCGACTGTCGCCCGACGGTCCGAAATCACCCTCGAAGCCGCCTTGGCCGCTGCGCGGGAACTCGGACACTCGCCAAGCCTCGAAGGGGCAAAGTGATGACGCTCTCACCGCTTCCCACGGTCATGCTTGAGCCGCTTGTAAGGGCAGCTCTTCTTGAAGACCTTGGCAGAGCCGGCGACTTGACCACGGAGGCCATCGTCCCGAAGGAACGCCAAGCGGGAACCGTGCTGGCGGCGCGCCAGTCCGGAGTTGTCGCCGGCCTCGATCTGGCGATGCTCGCTTTCCGCTTGATTGATCCTGATATCGAAATCTCGGTGGAGCGGGCAGACGGCTCCAATGTCATGGATGGAGAGGTCATTGCATCAGTGGTTGGCCCTGCCCGGGCCATTCTCACAGCCGAACGGACGGCACTCAATTTTTTGTGCCATCTGAGCGGCATCGCTACAGCAACGGCATCGATCGTCGCCGCGGTTCGTGGATATGGCGCGAAGATCGTCTGCACGCGCAAGACGACGCCCGGATTGCGGGCAGTCGAAAAATACGCCGTGCGCGCAGGTGGCGGATCCAATCACCGCTTCGGCCTCGACGACGCAATTCTGATCAAGGACAACCACATCGCCATCGCAGGCGGCGTTCGCCCGGCGCTCGAGCGAGCACGAAGACGGGCCGGTCATCTCGTCAAGATCGAGGTCGAGGTCGATACGCTGGCCCAGTTGGAGGAGGTACTTGGCTTCGCTCCCGATGCGGTTCTGCTCGACAACATGTCCCTCGCCGATCTTCGCCGCGCCGTCGCAATCGTTGGCGGCCGTGCTATCACCGAGGCTTCTGGCGGGATCGCATCCGATACAGCGCGAGCGATTGCCGCGACCGGCGTTGATCTGATTTCAGTCGGCCGACTGACCCACAGCGCGCCGATCTTGGATATCGGCCTCGACTATTGGGGCTCATGATTGCCTGAGGAACGGACAGGATCGAATCAACTGTCCTTTCCGATCGTCATCAATCAGACAGCAAAGCAAGGCAGAACCGGAGGAACAGCATGGACATGCAAACAGCCAGTCCAACGCAGACATCGCCACAGGCTCAATCCCCTGACCCTGGAGCGTGGACCCTGGAGAAGGCTCGGGCACTTCACGATGCCCCCTTCAACAATCTCCTCTTCCTCGCGCAAACCGTGCACCGCCAGAATTTCGATCCCAACAAGGTCCAGCTCAGCCGGCTGCTCAGCATCAAGACGGGCGGATGCCCGGAGGATTGCGGCTATTGCAGCCAGTCGGCGCATCACGAGACCGGCCTGAAGGCGTCGAAGCTGATGGAGGTCCGGCGCGTCGTCGCCGAGGCGAAGAAAGCGCGTGACGCCGGCGCAACCCGCTATTGCATGGGCGCGGCCTGGCGAAACCCCAAGGCGCGCGACATGGATGCGGTGGTGGCGATGGTCGAAGGCGTCAAGGCGCTGGGCATGGAGACCTGCATGACGCTCGGCATGCTCGATCTTGAGCAGGCCGCTCGACTGAAGCAGGCTGGTCTCGACTTTTACAACCACAACATCGATACGTCGGAACGCTACTACAGCGAGATCATCAGCACGCGCAGCTTTGCCGAGCGGCTCGAGACGCTCGAGCACGTTCGCCAATCCGGCATCAAGGTCTGCTGCGGCGGCATTGTCGGCATGGGCGAGGAGCCGGTGGACCGGATCGGCATGCTGGTGACGCTGGCCAACCTGCCGGAACATCCGCAAAGCGTTCCGATCAACATGCTGATCCCGATCCCCGGCACCCCGCTTGCCGACGCCAAGCCCATCGAGCCGATCGAATTCGTGCGCGTGATCGCGCTGGCGCGCATCATGATGCCGAAATCGCATATCCGTCTTTCCGCCGGCCGTACGGCCATGACCGACGAGATGCAGGCGCTGTGCTTTTTTGCCGGCGCCAACTCGATCTTCGTCGGCGACACGCTGCTGACGGCGGACAATCCCGGTGAGGACAAGGATACCCTGCTGTTCCGGCGCCTTGGCATCGAGCCGATGGAACTCGAGGCGCAATGAACGGGGCACCGCTTGCCCGCTATGAGGCGACCTTGCAGGGACTGGCGCGCAAGGACCGGCTGCGGACGCTGAAGCCGCGCGCCGGGCGCGACTTCTCGTCGAACGACTATCTCGGGCTTGCCGCCTCCAAAAGACTTGGCGAAGCGGTTGCGGCGGCGATTGCGCGGGGCACGCCGGTTGGCGCCACCGGGTCGCGGCTGTTGCGCGGCAATGCACCGGAACACGAGCAGCTCGAGGCAGACGCGGCGGCATTCTTTGGAGCCGACCGCGCGCTGTTCTTCGGCAGCGGCTACATCGCCAACTTCGCTCTGCTGACTGCGCTGCCGCAGAAGGGCGACCTTTTGGTCCTCGATGAGCTCGCCCATGCCAGCATGCATGAGGGGGCACAGGCCGGACGTGCCGAGTTCAAGCTGGCCGCGCACAACGACGTCGATGCTGTCGAGGATGCGATCACACGTTGGCGCGCCAAAGGCGGCATGGGATGCGTCTGGATCGCGGTGGAAAGCCTTTACAGCATGGATGGCGATTGCGCGCCTTTGGAGAGCCTGGTCGCGCTTGCCGATCGGCACGACGCATTCATCGTCATTGACGAGGCGCATGCCACCGGCGTCTGGGGACCGGACGGCCGGGGGCTGGCCGCCGCTTTCGAGGGCCGCGACAACATCGTCGCGCTCCACACCTGCGGCAAGGCGCTCGGCGCATCTGGTGGGCTCGTGACCGGGCCGAGGACACTGTGCCAGTATCTGATCAACCGTTGCCGGCCATTCATCTACGCCACCGCGCCATCGCCGCTGATGGCGGTCGCGGCGCGCGAAGCGCTCGCAATGCTCGCCGACGAGCCTATGCGGCGTTTTCAGCTGCATGAACGCGTCGCCCTCGCAGGCCGCCAATTGGTCGATCGCTGCGGCGTGATACCAAGTGGCTCTCAGATCCAGCCCTTGGTGATCGGCGATGTCAGGCGCACCATGGCAGTGGCGGCGCGCCTGCAGGCCCGCGGCTTCGACATACGCGGCATTCGTCCGCCGACCGTGCCCGAGGGCACGTCGCGGCTGCGCATCTCGCTGACGCTCAATATCGGCGAAGCCGACATTTCCGCCATGGTCGAGGCGCTCGTCGAGGTGTTGGCTCAGACATGACCGGAGGCGACATGACCAAGCGCATCGTCATCACCGGAACAGACACCGGAATTGGCAAGACGGTGTTTTCGGCCGGGCTTGCCGGCCTGCTTGACGGTTTCTACTGGAAGCCGGTGCAATCGGGCCTCGACGGCGAGACCGACAGCGAGGCGGTGGCACGGCTTGCCGGGCTTCCGTCGGGGCGCGTGCTGCCGGAAGCCTACCGCTTGAAGAGCCCGCTTTCGCCGCATCGTTCGGCCGAAATCGACGACGTTTCGATCGAGGCTGCCGATCTTTCGTTTCCGGTCCTGCCGACACCGCTCGTCATCGAAGGCGCCGGCGGGCTGATGGTGCCGCTGAACCGCCGGACAAGGTTCATCGACATATTCGAGCAATGGCAGTTGCCGGTCATTCTGTGCGCCCGCACCGCGCTCGGAACAATCAATCACACCCTGCTGTCGATCGAGGCCCTGCGGGCGCGCGCTATCCCGCTGGCTGGCATCGCCTTCATCGGCGATGAGATGACCGATACGCAACGGACGATCGTGGAATTCGGCGACGTGCCGCAACTCGGCAGGCTGCCGCACCTCGATCCGCTGACGGACAAAACGCTGAGACAAGCGATGATTGCCGGCTTCGACCTCGCTTTGATTGCCGGAGGCGAATGATGCCGCAATCCCGTGTGTGGCATCCCTTCACCCAGCACGCGCTCGAGCCGGCGATCCTTGAAATCGTCCTGACTGAAGGCGCCTATCTCCACAAAGCCAATGGCGCGCGCATTCTGGACGCCATTTCCTCCTGGTGGGTCGTTACACATGGCCACCGCCATCCCCGCATTATGAAGGCGATCGAGACGACCGCCTCGAGCCTCGACCAGATCATCTTCGCAGGTTTCACGCACGAGCCTGCCGAATGCTTGGCCAAGGCGCTTGTCGGACTCGCTCCCGCCGGACTCGACTGGGTGTTCTATTCCGACAGCGGCTCGACCAGCGTCGAAGTCGCGCTGAAGATGGCGCTCGGCTATTTCCGCAACATCGGCGCGCCGCGCTCGCGCATCGTCGTCATGGAGCACAGCTATCATGGCGACACGATCGGCACGATGAGCGTCGGTGCCCGTGGCGTGTTCAACGCCGCCTACGAACCCTTGCTGTTCGAGGTCGACACCATTCCCTTCCCGGCCGCCGGCCGCGAGCAGGAAACGCTGGATAGATTCGAGGCCGTCAGCCGCGACCAGCGCGCCGCCGCGCTGATCGTCGAACCGCTCGTGCTTGGCGCGGGCGGCATGCTGATGTATCCGGCCTCGGTTCTGACCGGATTGAAGAAGATTGCCGAAGCCTCCGGCACGCTGCTGATCGCCGACGAGGTGATGACCGGCTGGGGCCGCACCGGGAGCATGTTCGCCTGCGAGCAGGCATCGATTTCTCCAGATATCCTGTGCACCTCCAAAGGCTTGACTGGCGGCGTGATCCCGCTGGCGGCCACGCTTGCCACCGATGCGATCTTCCAGGCTCATTATTCGGCGGATCGCAAGAAGACGTTTTTCCACTCGAGTTCCTACACGGCCAATCCGATTGCCTGCGCGGCAGCACTCGCCAATGTCGAGATCTGGCGTGACGAGCCGGTGGCCGAGCGGATCGCCACCCTGAGCGCGAGGCAGGCCGCCGGGTTTCGACGCTTTCGCGACAATGCCAACTTCACCGACAGCCGCGCGATCGGCACGATCCTGGCTCTCGACCTGCGCGCCGGCTCTGCCGGCTATCTGGCCGAGATCGGACCTAAGCTGCGGGCTTTTTTCCTCGAGCTCGGCCTGCTTGTGCGCCCGCTCGGCAATGTCCTTTATCTCCTGCCGCCCTATTGCGTCACCGGCGACGAGCTCGATCGGCTCCATGACGCGATCGAGGAGGCCGGCGAACGCTTCGGCTCAAAGCCATGAGCAGGTTGTCGCGCCTTCTCGCGTTTGGCCATCATGCGCCTGGGCGAAAGGTGGCGAATGCCGAAATCGAGAACAATCTCGGCCTGGAACCGGGCTGGATCGAGCGGCGTACTGGAATCCGGTCGCGCTTCTGGGCAACGGACGAAGACACGCTGTCTGGTCTTGCTGCCCAGGCCGGCGCCATGGCGCTGGCCAGCGCCGGCATTGCGCGCCACGACATCGGTCTGCTGCTGCTTGCCACCTCGACGCCCGATCACCTCCTGCCGCCCAGCGCGCCCCTGGTCGCACATCGGCTGGGGCTCGGCCGCGCCGGCGCTGTCGATCTGACCGGCGCCTGCGCCGGCTTCATCTATGCGCTGATGTTTGCGGACGGATTTACTCGCCTGCACGGCAAAGCGAGCCTTGTTATCGCCGCCAATATCCTCAGCCGCCGCATCAATCCCTCTGAGCGCGCCAGCGCCGTGCTGTTTGCCGATGCCGCCGGCGCCCTCGTGATCGGTCCCTGCGAGGATACTGATCGGGGGATTCTCGGTGCCTCCGTGGATTCGGACGGCTCGCGATACGGGCTGATCCAGATTCCCGCAGGAGGAAGCAACAAGCCGTTCCATGACGGCCTCGACCTTGCGCAAACCCGCATGACGATGACCGACGGACGCGAAGTGTTCGCCAAGGCCGTCGAGATGATGACCGATTGCTCGAGAAGCGCGCTAGCCGCTGCCGGAGTGCGACCACAGGATGTCGACCGGTTCGTGCCGCATCAGGCCAATGCTCGCATTTTCGATGCTGTCGGGAGTAACCTCGGCATAGCGGATCAAGCAATTGTCAAGACGATTGCCGAATACGGCAACTCTTCGGCCGCGACGATCCCGCTCTCACTGTCGCTCGCCAATCAAGCGGAGCCGTTTCGGCCGGGCGAGAAAATACTCCTGGCGGCGGCAGGTGCGGGACTCAGCGGCGGGGCGCTCGTCGTCGGGATTTAGCCCAGCGAAGCTGCTCAACATCAGGACTGACTTTGTGAGATGAATAGGACAACGGGACCAATGCGAAAATAGTCGCCGGCAAGCTGCACGGCATCCACGTCACCGAGCAAAGCTCAACTACCACGGTTCGATACTGCTCGACCCTGACCACGCGAAGAACCCGGGATCCTGCCAATGGATTCGTGGAGACATGGAGCAAGACTTCCGGCGCGCGAATCTCGACCTATGTCATCCTCGGCGAGCGCGGCTCTCGATGCTGCATCCTCAACGGCGCGGCCGCCCGGAACCTGCCAGCCCACTCCATCCATCTGGACGAAGCGCACATTCCTGTCTGAAGCCGCGGATCGTTACGTTCGTCATCAACAATGTCGTCGGCTTCTCGCCGATGGCAATGCGCTGACGCGGACGGCGTTGACGATTACATCGGCAGGGGCGCTTCAGCAGAACTTTCGCCGGTTGATGGAGCAGCAGGAACTGGTGGAGGAGACCGGCGAAAGTGCTTTTGATACCGGCGGTCGGCCGGCGAAGCTTTATCGCTTCCGCCACCATGTCCTCGACGAAACGGCGGTCGCCCGGACAAAATTGCCGCTGGCGCGGGCTTGACATCCTTTATACTCAACGTAGAAATATACCCTTATAATCAATTCGATTATAACGAGAAATTCATTCGCAAGTCCAAACCCACGGTCTCGCTCGGGAAGCCCGTATGAGTGGATCGAAGTGATCTTGGAAATGAAACGCCCGAGGACGGGCTTTCAACCTTTGTCGTGAAGGAGGTGCCGCGCGAGTGGGCCAATGCCTAGCGGCAACGGTGAAGGATGTATACCGCCAGTAAACACGTGCGTCAAAGTCGCTGTCGAATGTACAGTTCGTCCAAATGTGCGATACGTTCGATTTGTGCAAGTAACAATGGAAAAGTGTTGCATAAAAGAAACGTCTAATTATATAAAGCTGGCAAGCTAAACTTTAAACTTGCACAAATGAGCATCGCGGATAGCGTCCCACTGTGAAGCGTGCACTGCGATGTGCGTCTGTTTCGATCGTGGGGGGCAAGACGGTCGTCAATTGATGTTCTTCCCTTTTTATTGAGAGGCAAAAGTTGAAGCCGCAAGACGGCTGCTAGGTTGCGCGCATACGAAAACGCAACACATCGCCGTCCCCCCAACTTCATGTCTTCAACGCTCTTTCGGAGGCTTGCTGAGGGAATGCTATTGGGAAAGCCAGATATGTCCGCGTCGAGTGATCTTGGGGATGAAAAGCGCCAGACCGAGCTTTCAAGCTTTGTCATGAGGGAGGTGCAGCGCATTCTTGCCCAATGCGATGAGGCGAAGCAGGGTGACAAGGCTGCTGTTGCGCCTTCTGGTTCTCCTTCCAACGAATTGACCGTCGTGGCCGCCGAATTTCTTGGTAGGCTCGAGGCCGAAGCAGCGCGACGGCTAAACGCCCAGGCGGGTGAGATCGCTTCGCGACCACGGGCAGCCGATCATCCGCTCGGGCATCCGGTTCTGAAAGATTGCCCGAGAGAAGGCGCGCGCATTGCAGAATGGGCCGGTCCAGTTGCGGGGTCGACGCATCTCGAGAGACGTTTTGGAATACCGCGGTCCACTTTGTATTGGTGGCAGCAACACAATGATGTGGTTGCCTTTCGGAGAGGCTCCCGTAAGCATGTATTTCCCCTGGCTCAGTTCATCGACGGCAGGCCTATGCCCGGAATCAGGCAGGTCCTTTCCTCGATCTCCGATCCCAGACTGGCTTGGCTGTGGCTGATCAGCCCCTCGCCTCTTCTCAAGGGTCGCGTCCCTATCGAATTGCTCAGAGAAGGTATGAACACAGAAGTTGTTTCATCCGCCGCCCAGGCTGTTTCTCTGATTGAATCTATCTGACAATTGGCCGGATGCCGATGGCTGTCCGCGCATTATGTAAGTGCGCACAAGCAGATGTACCAATTGTGCGATTTGTGCAAATGTATAGTTGTTCAATTTGTGCAAGTAATACAATAGATATAGTGGCAATAATGCAACGGATACTTCTATATATGGTTGGCAGACGGAATTTGAACTTGCACTAATTCGCCCAGCGAATAGCGTTCGAGCCGGGAAGGATGCATCGCGATGCGCATCTTTTTCGATCGTGGGGACAGGGAGCGGTTCGTCCATCGACGTCCTCGCCCTTTTCAAATCATTGAATGGAGATCAATTATGAACATCAAGAGCCTTCTTCTCGGCTCCGCTGCGGCTCTGATCGCAGTTTCCGGCGCCCGCGCCGCCGACGCGGTGACCGTCGCCGAGCCGGAACCGGCTGAATACGTCAAGATCTGCGACGTCTACGGCTCGGGCTACTTCTACATCCCCGGCACCGAGACCTGCCTGCGCATCGGCGGCTATGTCCGCTACGACATCGGCGTCGGCGACGTTGGATCCTACGACGGGGCGCGGACCCACGACGTCCAAGACGGCAGCGACCAGGGCACCTGGCGCAAGAACGCCCGCTTTGACCTAAGGACTTGGACCGGCCAGGAAACTGAACTCGGTACTTTGAAGACATACACCGAGACCAAATTCAATTTCGGTAACCGCAACGCCTATTCGGGTCCCGACAGTCCCCAGAACTATGCCTTCAACAAGGGCATCACACTGAACTTCGCCTGGATCCAGCTTGGTGGCCTGCGCGTCGGTAAGGACGAATCGGCCTTCGATACGTTTATCGGCTATGCCGGCAACGTCATCAACGATACGCTCGTTCCCTACGGCGATTTCGACACCAACGTCGTGCAGTACTACTTCGACGCCGGCAATGGCTTCTCCGCCGTGGTATCGCTCGAAGAGGGTTCTGGCGTCGTCGGCACGATCGACAGCTACGTTCCGCATCTTGTCGGCGGCGTGAAGTACACGCAGGGCTGGGGCGCCATCACCGGCGTGATCGCCTACGACAGCAACTACGAAGAGGTAGCCGGCAAGGTCCGCTTGGATGTGAACGCCACCAACGAACTGTCGCTGTTCATTATGGCTGGCTATGGGACCGACGACAACCTAACGGATGGGACCTACGCTATTCCTGCCGGCGGTCGCGGCTTCTACAAGCAGTGGGGTGGCAACTGGGCCGTCTGGGGCGGCGGCACCTACAAGTTCAACGAGAAGACCTCTTTCAACCTTCAGGCGGCGTATGACGAGTGGAAGAACCTCGGCATTGCCGCCAATGTCGCCTACGATATCGTTCCTGGTCTGACGATCACGGCCGAAGTCGACTATCTCCACGCTGGCAAGTTCGGGGATGTGGACTTCTCTAACTGGACCAATGCCGACAAGAAGAACAGCGTCGGCGGTCTGCTCCGCTTCCAGCGCTCGTTCTGAGGATTGAAGAGCCCGTTGCCCCGCGTTCGGAGCGCTAACTGCGAGCCTAATTTGCGGCCGAACCATTGTGGTGAGGCTTGTAGAGGTTTTCGGCGAATTGCTTGATCACGGACCTCCAATCCGAGCATTTCGTCGATGAGAAGGGCGCCCTGTTCCCGGGCGCCCTTTTTTAAGGGTTATCATCAGACTCTCTCCCGGGGGAATTGTGGGTAAGAAACAACGCATCGTCCTGCAGGCAGCTGTTGCAGCTGTTTTGGCGTCTGCCTTTGGCTTTTTTCTGCTGATCCTGATCGTGCAGATGGTCAGTTTTTTGGTTGACTAGGCACGCGCAAGCGGGATGGATCGCGCAGAGACACGCGGAAGTTTTTTTCGCCAGCGAAACCCCGACGACCTGATGGGGAGTCGCGCCAGCAGGGTGGGCGCCACGTCCAGTGCCACCGACCATGCGAGATGCCGATTGTTGGCGCGTCTGTCAGTTCGCGCGGCCATATTCATTCTGGTGCCAATCTGTTGCCTTTTCTGCTTTTCCCATGCGTTTTAGGCCGAGCCATTTGTGAAGCGGGCGGTCAATGGATCTGCGCCTCGCGATTGCCTGCCGTTGCCTGGTTGATCTGGGCGGCATAATCCGAGAGCGAACGCTGCAACCGCGGTTCGAATTGCGCGAAGTTGAACCGGACTTCATCCGCCGTCAGGAACTGGTGGGTTGCGCCGGGAAAGCCGGCGACCATCACAAGGTCGCCTTCCTTGACGCCTTCACAGGCTATGGGTAGCCAACTCTTCGGCCGGTAAGGCACATTGTCGCGCGCATATGGCCGGGAGCAATCATCAGGAGCGACATAGGCGCGATAAAAGCCGAAGTCGCCTGTGTGGCGCGGCCACATCCAATTGTCCGTTTCGCCGCCGAAGTTACCGATGCCGAGCGCGGGCGCATAGACAAGGCGCACGTCCTCGATTTCGAGCTTCTGCTGGAGATAGTAGGAGGCGCCGCCATAATAGGCCCCAACGTCGCAGCGGCGATTGGGCTGTCCTTCACATGCGGCGATCAGGGCCTTGCGGTTCGTGGCGAGCCCCTCATAGCGGGCAAACCATTCAGCTTGTCCGAGACGCCCTTGAGCATTTCGGCGGTCACATCCCGCATGTCCTCGATCACATAGATTCGGCTGCCTGGCGCCGCGGGCAATTCTTCACCCAGGGCTCTTCGCCAGAAACCCGTCTGTGAGATAGTCCTGGCCCTCCTTGCTGTGGTATTGGATGGATTCGAACACGCAGTGATGATTGGTTGCGACCAGCCCTTGTGGACTGACGAACGAGGCGGAGCATCCGCCCAGTGATACGATCGCGTTGAGCGGGTCAGCGTCCAGACGGCCCAGCTGGGCGGGATCGATCTGGAGCCCATCCGCGCGCATGGCCGCGCCCACTTCCGCAGTCTGGCCCGGCATCCACATATCTTCGTCCGCCGACGTAGCCGTGACCGTCCAGAGCAAGGCGATGGCAGTTGCTTTGGCCAAACATTTCAAATTCGAGTTCATGCTGACTGTCGCTCTCATCTTGCCTCCTGTTCTCCGCAGATTGGATTGGTGACTATCGGGATGGCCGGAGTCCTGGCGCCCGCGCGGCGGCCACACCGTAAAGACCGAGTGGACCGTTAACCGCAAGAGTCCTGATGGCGCTCACCTCTCATATTTGTCGCGGGCAACGTTTGCGGATCATCCGCTGCACCAATCGTGCCAAATAAATAAAGCCCTCAGTTACAAATGGTGAGCCGCCCCATCCATGTCCGATCTCCGACGTCGTCTACGTAAAGGGCTCAGTGCTTCCACGCTCGTTTGCTCTTCGCCGGTCCCTCTTCCGTCTTGACTAGCAGGAGCCTACGGCCTATCTGACTGCCGCGTTAGCACTCGCTTCTGGTGAGTGCTAAACACGCTCCGGCAACGGAGAACCGTTCAACATCCGCACCAGGGAAATCCAAAAATGGCAAAGTCGAATTTCCGGCCGCTGCATGACCGCGTGGTCGTTCGCCGGGTCGAGTCCGAAGCGAAGACCGCCGGCGGGATCATCATCCCCGATACGGCTAAGGAAAAGCCGCAGGAAGGCGAGATCATCGCCATCGGTTCCGGCGCCCGTGACGAGGTCGGCAAGCTCGTCCCGCTGGACGTCAAGGCCGGCGACCGCATCCTGTTCGGCAAGTGGTCGGGCACCGAAGTCAAGCTCAACGGCGAAGACCTTCTGATCATGAAGGAAGCGGACATCATGGGCGTCATCGGCTGACACGCCGCCGCCTTTCATCCGCACCATCCAATCTGAATTTCGGGCGAAATGCCCAGGAGTAAAAAATGGCTGCCAAAGACGTAAAATTCTCCCGCGACGCTCGTGAGCGCATGCTGCGCGGCGTCAACATCCTCGCCGACGCGGTGAAGGTCACGCTCGGCCCCAAGGGCCGCAACGTCGTCATCGACAAGTCGTTCGGCGCGCCGCGCATTACCAAGGACGGCGTCACCGTCGCCAAGGAAATCGAGCTTGAAGACAAGTTCGAGAACATGGGCGCGCAGATGGTCCGCGAAGTTGCGTCGAAGACCAACGACATCGCCGGCGACGGCACCACGACCGCGACCGTTCTGGCACAGTCGATCGTCCAGGAAGGCCACAAAGCGGTTGCCGCCGGCATGAACCCGATGGACCTCAAGCGCGGCATCGACCTCGCCGTCGCCGACGTCGTCGCGACGCTGATCAAGAACGCCAAGAAGATCAAGACCTCGGAAGAAGTTGCCCAGGTCGGCACCATCGCCGGCAATGGCGACGTTTCGGTCGGCTCGATGATCGCGGAAGCGATGCAGAAGGTCGGCAACGAGGGCGTCATCACCGTCGAGGAAGCCAAGACCGCCGAGACCGAGCTCGAAGTCGTCGAAGGCATGCAGTTCGACCGCGGCTATCTCTCGCCCTACTTCGTCACCAACGCCGAAAAGATGGTTGCGGATCTGGAAGACGCCTACATCCTTCTCCACGAGAAGAAGCTCTCCAACCTGCAGGCCATGCTGCCGATCCTCGAGGCCGTCGTGCAGACCTCGAAGCCGCTGGTCATCATCTCGGAAGACGTCGAAGGCGAGGCCCTGGCCACGCTGGTCGTCAACAAGCTGCGCGGCGGCCTGAAGATCGCCGCCGTCAAGGCGCCGGGCTTCGGTGATCGCCGCAAGGCCATGCTGGAAGACATCGCCATCCTCACCGGTGGCCAGGTCATCTCCGAAGACCTCGGCATCAAGCTCGAGAATGTCGGCCTCAACATGCTCGGCCGCGCCAAGAAGGTGTCGATCTCCAAGGAGAACACCACCATCGTTGACGGCGCCGGCAAGAAGGAAGAGATCCAGGGCCGCGTCGCCCAGATCAAGCAGCAGATCGAAGAGACCACCTCGGACTACGACAAGGAGAAGCTGCAGGAACGTCTCGCCAAGCTGGCGGGCGGCGTTGCCGTCATCCGCGTCGGCGGTGCGACCGAGATCGAAGTCAAGGAAAAGAAGGACCGCGTCGATGACGCCCTCAACGCGACCCGTGCGGCCGTCGAAGAAGGCATCGTTCCCGGCGGCGGCGTCGCATTGCTGCGCGCTTCGCTGGCCATCACCGTCACCGGCGCCAACTCCGACCAGACCGCAGGCATCAGCATCGTGCGTCGCGCGCTGCAGGCTCCGGCCCGTCAGATCGCGGCCAACGCCGGTGCGGAAGCATCGATCGTCGCCGGCAAGATCCTCGAGAACAAAGGCGCGACCTTCGGCTACAACGCCCAGACCGGCGAATATGGCGACATGATCGCCATGGGTATCGTCGATCCGGTCAAGGTTGTGCGCACGGCTCTGCAGGACGCGGCCTCGGTCGCCGGCCTGCTGGTCACCACGGAAGCCATGATCGCGGAGGCTCCGAAGAAGGAGTCGGCTGGCGGCGGCATGCCGGCTGGTATGCCCGGCGGTGGCATGGGCGGCATGGGCGGTATGGATTTCTAATTCAGCCAATCTCGCAAGCTTACGGAAAGGGCGGCAGCGATGCCGCCCTTTTTTATGTGCCGAGCATGATCGACAGCTTTAGACGTGCAAGTCCTCTACGCAGCCTGATGGCGGCGAAGCGCAACGGCGTCGTCGTGAGACGGGGTCTGGCCGTGTCCTTTCGTTCAGCCGCTGGTCGAAACTCACGATGATCGTGCTGCCTTCCGCCGTGCGTCGATCTTTACAGGGCTGCGAGAAGGCCTTGCCAACGGCTGGCAGACCCTGGTTGCGGTAGAACTCATCGCATCGTTCGAAGGGCTCCGATACCTGATGGCCTATGGTCGTCAGCTCTTTCAATTGGAACTCGTCTTTTCGGCCATGATCGTGGTCGGCCTGACCGGATTGGTGATCCACGGCCTGCTCACGCTTGCCGAAAACTATCTGCAACGCTGGCGTCCGGAGACCCCACGATCAGCCTGATCACGATTGCAGGTCGGGATAGGCTGTCGCGGCGCTTCCATCGCACCGCCGGCCTTCCGCTTCATCGGCCGACATCTGCGGCCGCTTGCGGAGCCGATGGCGCTGCTCGCGATTTGGGAGTTGCTCGCCCATGCCGGCGCTGCTGACCCACGTTTTCTACCGCGGCTGGAAGAGGTGGCGGCCCGCGGCATGGCAGAGTTCAGCCGAGGTGGCCTCGGCTCCAATCTTCTGGTGAGCCTGGAACGTGACCTGATCGGTTTCGTGTATGGCAGTGTGGCGGAATCGCGCTTGGTCCGGCGATCGATTTTCCCGCCTCATCGAACGCCTGAGAGGCTCGTGGTCGCGGTTGTGTTACCGCTATTACGTGACCTGATCATGTTGACGATGCCACCCCCCTTCATTGGCCACTTTCTGGACCATGTACGTCACATCAGGCTCCCCCGCCCGGTCGACACAAGCCGGCTCTGTAACCAAGCCGCCGTCATATGGCGGTTCCACGACGGCACTGGCGGCAGTCGTCTTCTCAGCGGCTACAGGTGGACGTTTCAGCAGCCAACAACTCCGATGGTGGCAAGGACAGGCAGACCAAGCACCGCGTAGAAGCCGTACTCCGCTGGAGTTCGCCTCGGAAGTGGAGCGACAAGGGCCTGATTTGTCTTGCCATGCCGACATTGTCAGCACGCTTTTCGAAGCCTCTGAATTCCTTAGTGTCCATCCCAGCTCGACCTCCGACCATCCCCATTTCCGGCTGCCCGCGGCACGACAGCCCTTGGCCTCTAGCTGCGCTCGAGCGGATCAGCGTGCCGTCCGCCTCCTCTGGCTGATCAAAATGTCTGCACCCATTTGGCAATGGCCGTTTCGCGCAAAAGTATTCCCCCGTGAGCCGGCTTTCCGAATTGGCTTAACTTCCAAATCTGTGGCTTTGCCTGCATTGCGGAGCGCGGAGTTCCGACCACTCGCCCAAGGGTATGCCATGGCGTTTCGTCTCTTTGTTCCGATCCTTGCCGGTGCAACGCTGCGCGAGCGGCTGCTCGCCTGCATCGGGGCCATGATCGGCATCGCATTGACTGGCGTGATCGGTGCGCTGGCGAACGGGTCTGGCCCACATGTCGCACTGCTGGTTGCTCCAATGGGAGCATCGGCCGTGCTGCTCTTTGCCGTGCCTTCAAGCCCGCTGGCGCAACCTTGGTCGATTATCGGTGGCAATACGATTTCGGCGCTGGTCGGGGTGACCGTGGCGCATTTCGTGCATGAACCCGTCCTTGCTACCGGCATTGCGGTGGCGCTGGCCATCGCCGCCATGTCGTTCACGCGCTGCCTGCATCCGCCGGGTGGCGCCGCCGCCTTAACCGCGGTGTTCGGCGGACCGGCCGTCTTCAGCTCGGGCTTGCTGTTTCCCTTCGTTCCGGTAGCGCTGAACTCGATCGTGTTGGTCGCACTCGGCTACGGCATCCATAAACTATCGCGGCGCAACTATCCGCATGTGGCGGCCCCCGCCCTTAAAAGCGCGCATGGAACCATCGATCCGCCGGCGCGGGAGCGGGTCGGCTTCCAGCCCGAGGATGTCGATGCCGCGCTCGGCGCGCTGGAGGAAACCTTCGATATCGACCGCAACGATCTTGAGCGGCTGCTACGGCAGGTCGAGTTGCAGGCGATGGTGCGCTCCCACCGGACCCTGCTGTGCGAGGACATCATGTCGCGCGATGTGATTTCGGTCGATGAACATGCGCCTGCCGACCAGGCGCGTCATTTGCTGCTCGATCACAACATCCGGACGCTGCCGGTGACCGACGCCGGGGGCGGGCTGGTCGGTGTAGTTGGCCTGCGCGAGCTGACGAAGGCGACCGACACGGTGAGGGCTGTGATGTCGAAGGCTAGCACCGCCTCTCCCGATACGCCGGCGATGAGCCTGCTGCCGGTGCTCACCGACGGCCGCAGCCATGCCGTGGTCATCGTCGATGCCGAGCGACGCATTATTGGGCTGATCACCCAGACCGACCTGCTGGCAGCGGCAGCGCGCGTGCACATGGCGGACACAACGCTGGCAGCGGCATAAAATAGTAATCCGGACTTGCTCAATCCGGAGAACCCGATGGGGCGCCAATAGGATAGCGGTATCAAGTGCGGCCTTCCGCCTAAGACAATTCCTTTTTACGAGTAGATCAACCCTGAAACGCGACCGCGTGCTCAGGCATCTGGTTCACTTAGGCCAAGTACGACTGCAACAACGGACACTCTTCAACCTTGCCGGTGGGCAGAGCCAGTCCGCTATGTCGACCAAAGGCGCGGACTACAAGTGGAACCATCTGGTGGACGGCTCCTCTGCAACGATGGTAGCGCGGTTCGCGTGTCCAAGGCTGGGTTGAAGCTCTACGTCGCGGGTTGAGTGATCGTTGGCAAGGGTCGCGGCTCAGACGTCGAGGACGCGGTTCGCAATTCCATGCAGGTGGTCCTTTCCTTTGGTTCCTGCATTTCGCCTATGGTGAGGCGCCGCCGACTCCCGTCATGCATCACGCCGACGACCGCCGCTTCCTCGCCGCGCCAAGGGTTTGACTAGGCCGACGATAGACCATGCGATAAGCAATTCCGAAACGATGTGGCTTCCTTGCGCGAAGTCGGCTCTGTCGAACAGCGATGTCAACATGATCCTGAGTTCCGAGGGTTCGCCGCGCATCAATCCTATAACCTTGATGACGTTCCTGACTAGGAGGATGAGGCTGCTCCAACACGTCCACGGTGTTAGGAATTGCCATTGCACGAGTTGATCTCGGACTTCTTCGTCGCGCGTCGCCAATTTCCAGCCCAATACCGCGCCTACGCTTGGTACCCGAACCACGCGGCCTATCGCCCTCATGCCCACTTCGAGGACCCTCCAGGATCGGGCCTGTTCGGATAGGTGTGGGAGGCCGAAGCATCAGGGGGGACGGCCAGACGCTACCATGCGGATGCGCCATCTGCCGAAGAGCCGTACCGTTACCTTCGTCACTGTGCGGAACGCGGGGCGACCGTCGCGTCAGCCATCCGGCTTTGGGTGTCATTTCTCCCCTGGCGGAGTCCACCGCCCCTGACCAAAGCCTGACCTTTGCCAGTCTTCTACGGGCAAGCGTTCGCGCCAAAAGTTCAAAGCCGCGTCCATAACATTCAACAATGAAAGTCAGCCTCATCAGATCGAGCAGAAAGTCGTCGATGGCATGTGTGAGCGCGTCAGACTTTTGTTCAAGCTGAAGCAGCAAGGCGCGCGCCTCTTCGATCGCGGCCCGGCAACCGTCTGCGTATATCAGCAATCAATCCTGTCTAAGATCTGCAAGCCCTCACCTCGCCCCAAGCCAGACTCAGCGCATCGAACGCCGTTGGAGAGAGTTTCCGACGAAAGAACATCGTCGCGTTTCGGGAAAAGGCATCGCTCGGCAAAGTGCCCGTTGATGAAGCATGCTGTGTCAAACGACAAGCAAGAATCCGGGCTCCACCCCGTGATGTCTTCGAAGGCGGGGTGAGCCGGCTCGGGCATGCGTCTCGGCCGCAACCCTTAATCACGAGGAACTGTGCCGCAAGGCAAACAGTTTCTCTCTATTCTTCTAGCCGCCACGGTTCAGCCTAGATTACATGGGAAACGGCAATAACGCAAAGCAAAGGGTGGCAAAATGAGTAGGGTGGCTGGATCAAATGATGATTTGGCTGCACCAACGACCTTTGCGCCACTTTTGCAGCCCACCTTTCGTTCGATCTGGCTCGCCACGCAAGTCTCGAGCCTCGGCTGGTTGATGCAGACTGTTGCCATCAGTTGGCTGATGGCTACCATCTCGACTTCCGATCTGATGGTTGCGCTGGTGCAGGCTTCATCGAACCTGCCCGCTTTCATTTTGTCCGTGTTCGCCGGGGTTCTCGCTGACAATTTCAGCCGTCGCAGGGTTATGTTCGCGGGCCGCTGCCTTATGGTGATAGCATCTGCGATGCTGACCGCTGTTGTAGCGCTGGGCTTTCTCGACCCATGGATGATTCTCGGCTTCAGCTTTTTAATCGCATGCGGCGGCGCTCTCAACGATCCCGCCTGGCAGGCGTCGGTTGGCGATATGGTGGACCGGCGCGATGTTCCCGCTGCCGTTACCCTGCTTTCCGTTGGCTTCAACACCGTACGGACCGTGGGCCCGGCGCTCGGCGGCATCGTGGTTGCCTCCTTCGGGCTTTTGGCCGCTTTTACCGTGACCACCCTCACCTATTTGGTACCCTTGGCCACCATATGGCGCTGCAAGTGGAAGGTCCGCTCGTCGCCTCTTCCGCGCGAGTCGATGAGGAGAGCCATCTATGACGGGCTGCGCTTCACGGCGATGTCATCGGAAATCAAAGCGGCGATCGCACGCGGAACCCTCTTTGGCCTGGCGAGCATCGCCATACTCGCGCTGCTGCCGCTGATTGTCCGCGACCAGTTGGGAGGAGGCCCGCTCGCCTATGGCACGCTCATGGCAGGTTTCGGAACAGGCGCGGTCTTCGCCGGCCTCTCCAACAGCCTGTTCAGACGGAGCTTGTCGCAAGAAAAGCTGATGAGGCTCTCCTGCGTCGCCTGCGCGGCGTGCTCCCTCTCCCTGGCGCTTACCTCTTCGATCGGCGTGGCGGCAATTGCACTTGCTTTGGGCGGCGCAGGCTGGGTCACTGCCTGGTCCGGGGTTGGCGTGAGCGTGCAGCTGGCAAGCCCGCGCTGGGTCGTGGGGCGCACGATCTCCATCTACTATGCATTGATAGACGGCGGCATAGCGGCCGGCAGCTGGGTGTGGGGCACCGTTTCCCAGAACCATTCGCTGACCTGGGCGCTAGAGGGTTCCGCTGCGGCCCTGCTGCTCGTTGCTGCAGCCGGCGTTCTGTTTCCTCTTCGCGAGCGCCGCGAGTCCGAGCCCGATCCTTTGGAGGAATTCGACGCCCCAGCTGTCGCTCTCAGTTTGAAGCCGAGAAGCGGCCCGATCGTGGTCAAGATCGAATATCTGATAGCCGAGAGAAATGTCGAGGCCTTCCTCGACCTCATGCGGCAGCGGCGTCATGTACACAGCCGCGTCGGTGCTCGGAACTGGACGCTCCAGCGCAACCTTCAGAAGCCTATGCAGTGGACAGAAACGTTCCGAACGCCGACCTGGACCGACTACCTTCGCCTCAATCATCGTCTCACGGAAGTAGACAAGGAACTGGACGAGCGTGTCTTCCAGTTACACGCGGGAGAGAAAGCGCCTCAAATGACGCTTTCGATTGAGCGGCCGACAAGCTCGGCCCGGAAACCCGACCAGTCAATCCTTCACCTTCCCCGTCATTGAAGCCTGACCTTCCCATATCTGGGCATCAGCGATCGTTAAAGATCCGGGTGATGGATGAGAATCTCGGCGGCATCCGTGTCGTGCGTGCCTTCGCCGCGCAGCCGCACGAGCTGGAAAAGTTCGACCGCGCCAAGCAGGACGCGCCTTGATCTCGCCAATGAGCGCGTTGACATCCGTGTCGGCAACACCAGCGCCATGAATTTCTCGTTCCTGACCGCCATGGGCCTGGTGCTCTGGTTCGGTGGCCAGAAAGTGATCGCAGGTCAAATCAGCGCCGGCACGCTGGCCCTGTTGCTTACCTTCATGACCATTCTACAGATGCCGGTGCGCTAGCTCGAATTGATGGTCAACTCGTTCGCGCGCGCCTCGACCTGCGGCACGCGGCTGTTCGAGTTGCTCGACGCCGAACTTGACATCGAGGACGCGGCGGGCGCCAGGGATCTCGTCGTCACCGACGGCGTGCTGCGCTTCGACAATGTCGGTTTCTGCTACGCGGGCTCGGGCGGCCGCCCGACGCTCTCCGGCATCTCCTTCGAGGCGAGCAATGCATCGCCGTCTAGGCAAGGCGAATGCTCCGGACTTCCCAGCCTTTCTTGCCTTGCCCGCATTCGACAAACACCTTCTGTCCCGCCACCAGCACGCTGAGCCCTGAGCGCGTCAGGGCGCTGGCATGAACGAAGACGTCCTTCTCACCGTTGTCAGGAGCAATGAAGCCGAAGCCCTTTTCGGGTTTGTACCACTTGACCGTGCCCCCGCTCTCCAGCTGCGCACCGGTTTCAACGAAGGTCCCTCCAGCGACGCGCGTATGTGACGGAGTTTTCGCGCGGTGATCGCCGATCTCCAGCACCTGCGCGACTTGATGACCTTTTGGACTTTTTTCGACCGTGATCTTGAGAGGCGTTCCCGCGGCAACATCCCGGCTTCCGGCCGCCTCTAACACTCGCACGTGCAGATAGGCCTCCGTGCCGTCCGACAGTTTGACGAAGCCAAAACCCTTGCTGACTGTGAACCACAATACCTCCGCATCGACAGGATCTGCCGTCACGGTCGGCGGGCGCTGAAAATAGCTTGGCTCGGAAGTCCGTTCCGAAAAGGAAACGGGGTCATCGTCATAGCGATGCCGGCGTGGCTCGCGATGGTCTCGATATTTGCCCATGATCATCTCGACTGGCATGGATGGCGCACTGCGCTACCGTCAAGATAATCTCAATCGGGCGACGCGTTTATGTCAAAAAGGCCCGTGAAGACCGCAGCTGTGCCCGGCCTATCGGCCGAACCCTTTGAAACTAGATTCATTTCCCCTGAAACAATAGTGCCGGCGAGTCGATTTACTGACTCGCATAGGTTGTGTTGGAGCGAGAGTGCGATGATGCTGGCGCGGGCGCACTGGAAGGGCTTTATCAGGCAGCGGAAAGCCTGCTCCGGGTTTCTTCAAAAGGAACCGAACGGCGGGTCGACGACCATTTGCGCCGACTCCAGGCCACGGTGCAGGCCTGACCGTGCATGATCATCATCTCCAGCGTCACACCCAGCGTCGACGCCAAGCCGTGGAGAACCATGCCGCGCTGTCGCCGACGAGAACAACGTCGCAATGTCGATCGACGAGCTTTGAATCGGCGCACTCAATGGGCCTCCTTCCCCAAGCACGGATGTCGCGTTGGCACTTTTTGTGCAGCTGCGAAGAGCTAAAATCGCCACGACGGGTGGTGTTGACGCGCCGACAATTATCAGACAAAAACGGAATTCAATCGGTTCAGCCGCCTACGCGGCAGGGCTCTGCTCAACGACGTCGGGGACCATGGACGATCGCGCAAAAGGGATTAGGAAAGGCGGAGCTGGAGGCAAGGCCAACGACGTCAATGCGGACTTGATCGCCGTTGTGGTCGCCATGGACAGCAGCGCCCCCTGCGTTCTGACCATCCCGCAGGCAAACGCCCTGCCCTCCGGCCCGTTCGAGCTTGCTCACCGTTCGCTGCAGTCGGGCCTCAGGGGATGGGTGGAACAACAGACCGGCCAGCCGCTCGGCTATATCGAACAGCTCTACACCTTCGCCGATCGCGACAGGGTTGGCGCTGACGACCGCGTGGTCTCTATCAGCTATCTGGCGCTCACCCACCAAGACGAAGCTGGCGACCCGGCCGGGCGACACTGGGGAAGCTGGTACGACTATTTCCCGTGGGAGGATCACCGCTCCGGCACACCGGCGGTCGTGTTGGACGAATTGCGGCCGCGCCTGATGGAATGGGCGGATGGCACTGACGAGGGTACGACACGCCTCGACCGACGACGGCGGGCGGCGATCGCCTTCGGCTTTGACGACCGCCATTGGAACGAGGAACTCGCGCTTCAACGTTATGAGCTGCTCTACGAAGCCGCCCTGGTGGAGGAAGCAATACGCGCCGGACATTCCGCTGCGCCCACCTCGGTGTCGGGCAGATCGATGATCGCCGATCATCGTCGCATCCTGGCGACCGGCATTGCGCGGCTGCGCTCCAAGATCAAATACCGGCCGGTCGTATTCGAACTGATGCCGCCGGTCTTCACGCTTTTGCAGCTGCAGCGCACCGTGGAGGCGCTTGCCGGCAGGCTCGTGCGTAAGCCGAACTTTCGCCGGCTGATCGAGCAGCAGGAGCTGGTCGAGGAGACCGGTGAGACAACCGCGGAAACCGGCGGCCGGCCGGCGCAACTTTATCGCTTCCGTCACGCCGTTCTCGACGAGAGGGTGATAGCCGGAACAAAATTGCCGCTCTCGCGGGCTTGACCCGCCTTGCGCCAGCAGCCCTGACGATGTCGCGGACGGCTTGGCCCTTGTGAGAACCGGGATTGTCGAGAATGACGATGTCGCCCGGCTTCAGTGTTTTGTTGAGTTCGGTTTCGACATAGACGCGAAAGGCCTGCGTATTGATGGGTCCGTCAATGACCCAAGGCGCCTCCACTCGATCATGCCGCAGCGCGGTGATGAAGGTCATCGTCTTCGAATGGCCATATGGTGCGTGGGCCATCAGCCGCTTGCCGCGCACACCCCAGCCGCGCAACGGCGCCATGTTGGTCTTGACCCATGTTTCATCCAGGGAGACCAGGCGCGTAGGGTCAATGCGGGTCTGATAGCGCATCCATTGCGCACGCCGGCGCATCAGCTTTGGCTTGAGCTGCTCGGCCGGCAGAACGGTTTTTTGAAGCTCTTGCCCTCGCGGTGCAGGAAGCGACCGACGCTCGCAGGAGACCACGTTCAGCCAGTGCCGCCGTCAATTGATGAAGCGTCATGTTGGCATCTCGCTCAACCTCGCCCAGGACGAAAGCACGGTGCTCCCCGTCGATCAGATAGGGCCGATGACCACCCATCTTGCCGGGTGCCGCACTGCCAAGGCGACGCTTGCGGCCTCGGGCGTTTCCTGGGCGAAGGCGGTGGCGATGAAAGCCGAGACGACGCCACAGACTGGGCTGGCGGATAGTAGTTCGCGAGTCAGCCACGGTAGCGGTCGCTACGAACCGCGCAGCACTTTGTCATCGGTACATTCCGTCCCATGCCTGAAATGAGCAGTGCAGCCATGTCGCGTCCTCCGCAGTCACCGTGGCGAAAGCAATCCTTCCGCTGCCACACGGACCTAATGTCGCCGGGCACTAGCTTGCTTCAGCAAACCACTTAGCGCAATTCTCAGGAGCTACCGTGCCCGCACCGCAGGCGAGGTCCGGGGAGGCTTGCTCACTCAGTTTGCCATTCTGGAAAGTCGCGTTCTTGCCAACGCGCATATTCGAGATATTCTCTCGCAATCGCCTCTACAAGATCTTGTTGGAGCTCTTTGCGAAGGCACGGCATTTCGCTGATTGCCAAGCTGTGCTCTCTCGCAAAATGAATGGCGCAACGATATCCGTCAACGTCTTCCAAAGTGGGACGGACTGCATCTTCCTTCCACTGATCCGCAAGTTCCTGCAGCAATGAAGGTTGTCCTTCTCTTGTGACAAACATCTCTGTGACCCGACGCTTGGCTCTCTCCAGAAAGGCGTCCGAGTTGCCGAGCCGCAACCGCCTTACATGCCACCGAAAAGCGCCATCCCAATGCTGACTCCGCGCCATTAAATTGAGAAGGGAGATCGAACCGCCTTCGAGGATGAGCCCCGGCTGGGAACTACGCTCATCCACTTGCATTATCAGCTTACGATGGGCGGTCTCGGCGTCGATGATGCCCGCGGTTAGCGGGCGCGAATCCAAGTAGATCCGCTGGGTAGATTGCAGTTCGGAATCCGAGGGACGCCCGCTGCCGGTGGCGATTTGAGGACAGCATTGTACACGATCCAGCGCAATGACCGGCCATCCGGTCTCTCGTGCAATTTGGATTGCCGCGTCTGTTTTGCCGCTGCAGGTCGGCCCGTAAATCAAATAGATTAGCATGTGTATGCCGCTTAGTTTATCGGAACTAACCCCCCCAAGCACAAGATACTCGGTAGGCTTTCACCGGACTTGTCGCAAACATTTTGACAAGCGGCGATTATGCCCTGAAACGACGCCATTTTCGAACTTTGTGAAGTCCGAAAGGGCGCAAGCAGCCCGTTCTGGTCGTTCAGTCCAGTCACCAACGCCTCTGTTTGACGTTTGACGACGGTCCACTTTGCACATCTCATGCCGACTGTGACGCAACGCGGCACCGCAGGATGGTGACCTCGTTGTCTCCGGCAAAAGATCCTTGCGCGTCTTGGGTTAATCGAGGCGGCGGCGCACGGGCGCCTTATTGTCTCGGAACATGGCCAGGAAGGCGGCTGATCAACAAAAGTGGAAGACGGTGTCCCGACGACCTCACCGATTTGTGAGGCGACCGAGGATCTGCCCGACATCGTCGATCTCGTCTTCGAGGTGGGCCGTGTGCCGGCCGCGCCGCCAAAGCCTCCTCCCCTGCCGGTCCGGCTGGAAGCCTCGTCGAAACGGCACAGGAGTACACCAAAGCCGCCAGCGCGCAAACACACAGACCGCCGGCGCCAAGGATTTGGCGCTTTTTGCGTGGCGTCCGCTCGATCTTCCGGAAGGGGAGCTGGCTGCTGTTTTCTGGGCACTCGCTGCGCATCGCCGCTGCGCAACGCCGAACTGGACATCGAGCGGCTACGCGATGAACCGCATGGTCTGCCATTGTGAGGCTCTTGCTCGACACTAATGGCCTCTCCGAGGTGACGAGGCCGAGCCCTGACGCGCGCGTGCTGGAATGGATGACGGGCTCGATGAAGACCGCTCATTTATCAGCGTTGTGTCGATCGCCGAGATCCGGCGCGGCGCTGCCCTCATGGACAAAGGTCGGAAACGTGACGCACTGGCCGGATGGCTCGCCCGGGACCTGCCGCAGCGCTTCGAGCCGAGAGTCCTGCCCGTGGACGAACTGGTTGCCCTGGCCTGGGGCGACCTAACGGGCCTCGCGAAGCGGCGTGGCCGCGGTCTGTCATCGATGGACGGGCTAATTGCAGCCACCGCGATTTCCTGACCCATCACATGGCGGGGATATTCATGCGCTGACGGCGAAACACCCAGATGCCCCGCACCTACCACGATCAATATGGAAACGCCTCGGTGGCAGCCACGAGGTCGATGTCATTGAAGATGAGATGAAATAGGCGGATCAGCTCTGCTTTTCGCATCCTTGACGCGCGCTTCATGACAGGCCTCAGCCAAGGGCGTCGAGTTTAGCTTCCGGTTGGATGCTTGCCCTCACGTGTGGCTATGCGCCGATCGAGAAAAGCATCGAACGCGGCAGCGACAGCGCGAATTATAAAGCGATGCTCCCGCCGTACGCGGACAAAACCGTTTTCGAAGTCCACTATCCCGTCCTCGGCCAGCATCGCCAAGCGTTCAGCTGAATCGAGAAGACGGATCGGATCAGATCCGTGGGCGGCACAGATTGCCTGCACATCGGCCTCGAGATCGCACATTAGTCGCTCGATAATTGCGGCTCGCACGCGGTCGTCGTCGGTGAGGCGATAGCCCTTTGACGTCGCCAGACGGCCAGCTGCGATGTGCTGGATGTAGGAATCCCGTGTAACTTCGTTTTGGACGTACCCCTCGCCAACGCGGCCGATAGCCGACGCGCCGAATCCGATCAGGGTTCTGCAGGTGGTGGCCGAGTAGCCCAGCGAGTTACGCCGCAGGCGACCCGTTTTCTGTGCCAGCGCGAGCTCGTCGTCCGGCAAGGCGAAATGGTCGAGCCCGATCTCGCGGTAGCCGGCGGCAATCAGCGTCGCGGCCACGGCCGCATACTGTTCGGCGCGGGCAGCGCTGCCCGGAAGAACTGCCTCCTCGATGAGGCGCTGATTCTTTATAAGCGACGGGATGTGCGCATAGCCGAACACCGCAAGCCGGTCGGGGCGCATTGCGACCGCCGCCCTCGCGGTCTCGACGCAGGACTGCACCGTTTGATGCGGGAGACCGAAGATGAGGTCGAAGTTGATGCGGCTTACTCCATGCCGGCGCAGCATTTCCACGGCAGCCGACGTCTGCGCCTCACTCTGAACCCGGTTGATTGCTTTTTGAACAATGGGATCGAAGCTCTGCACGCCGAGACTCACACGGTTCACGCCGGCTGCTCCTAAGGCCTCGGCCATCTCGGCCGTGAACGTGCGCGGATCAATCTCGACGGCAACCGTAGCTGTTTTCGTGAGAGCGAAGCGGCGTCGCAGGAACTCCATCAGAGCCAGGAACTCGGCTGGTCCTATGAGAGACGGCGTTCCACCGCCGAAATGCATGTCGCTCACGGGCAGCGTCTGCGGCGCTCGCTCCGAGACCAAACGGATCTCGTCACGCAGGGCCGCCAGATAGTTGAGGATCGGCGCATCATGGCGGGTGATGGTGGTGGGGAAGCCACAATACCAGCAAGCTGATCGGCAGAACGGAACGTGGAAATAGAGCGACACCGGATCGTCAGCCGGCAGGTTCCTGAGCCATTCCTCATAAGCCTCGGCGCCGACCGCCCCAGAGAACTCCGACACAGTCGGATAGATAGTGTACCAAGGCAGGCCGGCCTCGCGATATTTTGTGGTCTGCAACAGTTACCGTCCCATGCTGATAACCACCAACCTTACCGCTGCGCTCGCCTGTGTCTTTGCGCTATGTCAGTCCGTTCCGCTTTGGGCTCGAAACTTGTATTTCTCAGCAATAGCGGCCGTTCAGTCTTGGCTGGACGGTCAGCGACTGGCCATGGCTGTTCCCGCCGCGACCCTCACGCGCACCGTTTGGTTCCACCATCCCTTCCCTTCAGCCTGCGCTTGGTCGAGTAGATTCTGCTGAGCGCGGCTGCCGCATCCAATGAGATAACACGGCGTTGGGACCAGACTTTGCTCGCCAGCTAGCGCAGCCCCATAGTGATCTCTGGCATCTCGATGAGCTCGTTGTGTGAATTGCTGGCAAGAAGCATTAGCTGTGGCGCGCCGTCTATCAGGACGAGAGGCTGCTCGACGCGACCGTCAGGTCGGCCGCAATGCCAAGGCCGGCGCGCCTACTGACTCCGTGGTGGAGGCAAGGCTGCGCGTTCAGCGCGTGATTACCGATCATCGCGCTCGCCAAAATGACGGCGTCGTACCGAGCGGCGCCGCCGCATGATGTCTCAACGTCGGGGCTCATAGCAAACAAAGCTGTCGCCATTGAACGAAACTGTCGCGAAGCGAACAGACGAACCGTAGCCGAAACGTTTGCCGTTCGTGCTTGGGTTGATCCGCAAGGCAAAAAGGAAGGAAGAGCGAACCAAGGTCCGCCGGCACACTTGAGCTTCAAGCCGCAGCTGCGTCGTCACGATGGCACGTCATTTGCAGTAGAAGCCTTTGTGACGGCCCGCCCACAACTAGCGGAGATGACGGGGATGATTTGTACAGAAATGTTGGATGGCGTCGTTTCGGCGATAATTATATTTGCAATAACAATTGCATATTTGTAACAATAATACCAATCATATTCTCGATTACTGATGAACATCTGGCGTGACGAGCGCATCAAAACTGCACAAATTCAACTCGGCGCATGGTAATCAACTGTTTCCTTAGCAAGAGTTCATCACTGACGTCCATTCCTTTTACTCTTTGAACGGAGATCAACAATGAACATTAGGAGCCTCCTCCTCGGCTCAACTGCGGCACTGATTGCCGTTTCCGACGCTCGCGCCGTGACCGCCGTTGCCGAGCCTGACCCGACTGAGTACGTTAAAGTCTGCGACGTCTACGGCTCGGGCTACGTCTACATTTCAGGCACTGAGACCTGCGTGCGCATCGGCGGCTATGTCCGTTACGACGTCGGCTTGGGCCATGTCGGATTGGTTGATCACGCAAGAACCTCGGATGTGAGGACTGGTGAGCATCAGGGCACATGGCAAAACAACACGCGCTTCACATTGAAAACTTGGACCGGCCAGGAGACCGAACTCGGCACGTTGAAGACCTACACCGAAACCCGCATGAACTTCGGCAACCGCCACACTTCGGTTTCGGACAGTTCTCGGTCCTATGCCTTCAACGGAGACAGCACCTTGACTTTCGCCTGGATTCAGCTTGGTGGCCTCCGAGTTGGTAAGGACTGGTCGGCCTTCGACATGTTTATTGGCGGCGCGGGTGACGTACTCAACCAGACGCCGGTTCCGTACGGCGCTTTCGATACCAATGTGGTTCAGTACTACTTCGACGCCGGGAACGGCTTTTCGGCCGTGGTTTCGCTCGAAGAAGGCTCGGGCGTGGTCGGCACAATCGACAGCTACGCACCGCACGTAGTCGGCGGCTTGAAATACACACATGGCTGGGGCGCGATCACCGGCGTTGCCGCTTATGATAGCAACTACGAATCGGTGGCCGCCAAGGTCCGTGTCGACATCAATGTCACCAACGAACTGTTGCTGTTCGGAATGCTCGGCTACGGTTCCAACGGCAAGCTCAACGACGACTCCACGAACGCCATCGACGCTCATGGTCGCGGCTTCTATAAGAGTTGGGGCGGGAACTGGGCTTTCTGGGCTGGCGCCATTTACAAGCTCAACGAGACAACTTCGTTCAACCTTCAGCTCTCCGGTGATCAGCTCAAGAACCATGGTGTCGCTGCAAACGTCGCCTATGCGTTTCTTCCAGATTTCACAGTTACGGCGGAACTCGACTATGGCCGCTACGGCAACTTCGCCGTCGGCAAGGTGGACGCTTCCAACGTGAACTGGACCAACGCCAACGAGAAGAGCAGTGTCGGCGGAATCCTGCGTTTCGAACGCTCATTCTAACGGATGAAAGGGCGCTGAGGCAGGCATCGCATGTACTTGTCGTCGGCGGATCGGACTCCAGTGGGGGTGCCGGAATCGCGCGCGATATCGAGACGCTCTCCTCCATGGGCGTGCGCAGCTGCCTTGCCGTCACTGCGGTGACGGTGCAAACACACGACAGCGTCACGGACATCCTTCATCTGCAACCCGGTCTGGTGGCCGATCAGATGCGTGCAGCGATCTCGCGGGCGTCGCGGCGTAGTGAGCGCGGGCGCGGCCGTGATGATCGTGGCGGGAGGGAGAGGTAAGGAGCGTCTTTCCTTTGAGAATTCGCGTTTACGGTTACCCACGATGCACAACGGGCGAGTTTTTCAAAGAGGCGCGTCCTCCTTCGAAGCGCTTCGGAGGGCCAGGCTCTAGGCTCGCCCCGAGCCCCTGCGTAGCCTGCGGGGGAGCTGGGTCTCGGCCCATCCGGGTAACGATCCTTCGCGCGGCTATGGAAACGATCGCATTTCCCGATTATCGCATAAAAAACTTGTTATCGCACGACTTAAAAAACTTGCAACTCAACAGCATCATTGACTTGTCGCTTATCAGCACTATATACTTGTAATCGCACAGCTCTAAAAAGTTGCAAAGGCACGGCCATGGCCAAGCCCCATGAAAAACTCGCTGTATCACTGGCCGGCCTCAGAGAGCTGCAGGAGGGTGGGCGGCGCATATTCAAATCAGATGAGCTGACCCGCGTCCACCGGGAGCGGCTGCTGCAGAACGGGTTCCTGCGCGATGTTATCAAAGGCTGGCTCATGTCGACCGGCCCGCAGGCACGGCAGCAAGACACCACCCCTTGGTACGCGAGCTTCTGGGAGTTCTGCTCCCTTTACTGCAATGACCGGTTCGGCAAGGACTGGTTCCTCTCACCGAAGCAGTCGCTGCTTCTGCACGCGGAAGCGCCCACTATTCCGCCTCAGGTGGTGGTGAACACCCCCAAAGGTACGAATAACAAAATCGACCTGCTGTTCGGCACTTCGCTCTATGACCTCAAAGTCAAGGAGATGCCGGCCGAACTGACAGAGAAAAACGGCCAGCGCGTGTTCACTGTCGAGGCCGCCCTTACCCGGGTGCCGGAAGCGTTCTTCCAGCGCGCCCCTATCGAGATGCAGATCGCCATGGCGTCGGTGCGCGACGTATCAACCGTTCTGGCCCTGCTGCTTGATGGCGGCCATTCCGCCGTGGCGGGACGGCTTGCGGGGGCCTTCCGTCGCGTAGGACGCGACTCTTTTGCCGATGAAATCGTGGCCGCCTTCAAAGCCGCCGGCTATGACGTGCGCGAATCCGATCCGTTCGCGGGACAAATTGGAGTGACAACTATTGCGGCGGGCGTACCGCCGTTGGTCGCCCGCCTGCGCGCGATCTGGCAATCGCAGCGCGAAGTCATCATCGAGATATTCCCGAAGGCACCCGGACTGCCGTCCGACAAAGACGCCTATATGAAGTTCGTCGAGGATATCTACGAAAGCGACGCCTACCATTCGCTGTCGATAGAAGGGTACAGCGTCACCCCGGAACTCATCGACCGGGTGCGCGAGGGGAGCTGGAATCCGGAGATTGATGAAGAGGACCGCAAGAACCGGGATGCGCTTGCCGCGCGTGGCTACTACCTCGCATTCCAGAAGGTCAAAGACTCTGTTGCCGCGATCATCAACGGCAAGCCAGCCGGCGCGTTGACGCGGGACACTCACCGGGAGTGGTACCGGGAGCTGTTCGCGCCGTCAGTGACCGCCGGCATCCTCAAAGCCAGCGCGCTTGCGGGATATCGCAATCACCCTGTGTACCTGCGCGGCTCGCAGCACGTGCCGCCGCGTACCGAAGCGGTGGCCGATGGTATGAATGAACTGTTCGACCTGCTGGAGGCGGAGAAGGAGGCCTCCGTGCGTGCCGTGCTGGGGCATTGGCTTGTGGGCTATGTGCACCCCTATCCGGACGGCAACGGACGGATGGCGCGGTTCCTCATGAACGCGATGCTGGCTTCAGGCGGTTATCCTTGGACAGTCGTCAGAGTCGATGACCGGAAGGCCTACCTCGCAGGGCTGGAGGAGGCGAGCGGCAATATGAATGTGAAATCATTCGCCGCCTTTCTCGCCGAACGGGTGAAGTGGTCTATGGAGAACGCGGCGTGAGGTCGGTGGTGTGCTATGTTTAACTTGCTTGTCTCGGGCCACGGCGAGTGGTGGGAAACGCCGCCGTTCACGTCAACCATTGACCGGTTCAAGGAATATAGCGGCGCCGAGGCCGAGGCTATCGACCTCGCGCGCCCTGAAACATTGCGCCGGCTGGAGGAAATCCCGGCGCTGTTGATGTACGAAGTCGGGGCGGGAGGCCCGCACGCGCGCGTGGTCCGGCACGGCCGCATACGCAATATCGTTCGGCGCGGACACGAACTGGCCTTCACCTTCGAGCCCGATCCGGAACATGCCTTTCTCGACCGGTCAGCGGTGTTGAGAATTGCGGACCGGCTGGGCATTCAACAGTTCGAACAGCACCGTACGCACTGGGCGATCAAGGATGGTGACATTCCGGCCGAGCTGATTGCCACCGGCACCGCTGAACGGGCGCAGCGCACCGTTGCCGTGGTTGCGGCAGAATATGTAGAAGCGCGCCGCGAGGGACGAAGGAGAGAAGCTGCCGAACTGGCCGAAGAACTGGAGGATTTTCCTCCCTCGCTGGAGAAAGCACTGTCGCTCGTGCCGGCGCGTATCCTTCAGCAGCCGACACCCGAATTATACCCGATCCTTGGGATAGAGCCCCGCACGCCCGAAGGCCGCAACGCCGTCGTGGCCGTCGTCGCAAGGGATCACAATGGGCAGGACTTGCCTGCCGACTGGTCTTATTCGCTGGCGTGGTTCCTGGACCTTTACGGCAGCGCGACGGAAGCGGGGCGCCTTGACGGCGCGCTGGCCGAATGCGCAACGCATATGATCGCGCTCGGCACTGGCGAGGGAGAAGCTGCCGCCCCGGTTGAAGATATCGGCTACGCACTCTGGCGCTGTTCGCGAAGCCCGAAACTTATCGGCGATCTGCGCCGGGAAATTGCGGTCCTGACTGATCGCCTCGTGCGCCGCCAGGAGGGTGGGGGCTACTGGAATGAAACTAGAGAAGGGGTTCCCCGGCCCGGCCTGCGCGCCACGGCCCTTGCGACAGTCGCCCTTCAGCGGCTTGGCGATGACCGCTACCACGACGCAATTCGGAAAGCCGTGTCATGGCTGATCACACAAGTTATTCCTGACACAGGCGCGCTTCCGCGCGACGCGGGCGACGACGATCCCGAGGTCATCGCCACGACACTCGCGATGGAGGCTATTCGCCGGTCTGATTTTGTCGATGACGTGCCCCACGTGCTGGCGGCTGGAGATGCCTGGCTGGTCTCCGGTCAGACCGTGCTGGGAGGCTGGCAGGCAGAGCCGTGGGCAGAGGATTTTGTCGCGGCCTTGGTGCTTGAATATCTCGCGCGCCAAAACGAGATGCTGCCGCAGGTCGATGGCTTTCTCCTGATGGCGCGCGACTTCTTCCGCAAGGCAGAAGAGCTGCAGCTGGAAGGCGGCGCCAATAATCGGCGGCTTGCTGCCATAGCGACCGTGCATGCTGTGGAAATGTTCCTCTATGGGCTGTTTGAGCGGCGGGAAGATTTGGCGCTGTCAGCCTTCCGCGAAAACGGCACTGAGACGCTCGGCCCCCGGGAAGCGCTCGGCGCTCTGCAGGCTGCGTTGCAACGGATCGGGGTGCTGCACGCGCCGCAACGGCTGTCCCACCGCGACAATCTGAGTGCGTTGGTCGGGCGGCGTGACGGGATCATCCATCGCGCTCACGAAATTAGCGAAGCGGAACTCAGAGACGGGATGAAGCATGCCCGGCGCTTTATCGAAAAGTATGCCCGGTCGCTGCTCGACTTGAACCTGTTACAGTGAATGTACGTGATTGAGGGGGATGATGAAAAGAAGCGATATTCCAAAGGATGTTATGGCGGCTATTCCGCAAGGCCGCGGAAGAATATGGGGGCAGCGATGCCCCGGCGACATGGCCCCGGATGTGCTGATGACCGGACGTTACCAGTTCGGCAGCAACGAGCGCCGATGGCGACGACATTCTCGGCGATGCCGACGAATATCTGATGCGCCATTTCGCGACTGAGAGCGGAAAGAGCAAAGGCCAGTTCTACACCCCCGCCGAAGTCAGCCGCATCATGGCGCAGATCATCGGCATTCGGTCCGCCAAGACCAGCGGCGACACCACCGTCTACGACCCGACCTGCGGATCGGGATCGCTGCTGCTGAAAGTGGCCGACGAGGCCGGGACCAATGTCACGCTCTACGGGCAGGAGAAGGATTCGGCCACCAGCGGTCTCGCGCGCATGAACATGATCCTGCACAACGCACCCACCGCGATGATCATGCAGGGCAACACCCTCACCGATCCCAAATTCCGCGACGGCGATGCGCTCAAGACCTTTGATTACATCGTCGCCAATCCGCCCTTCAGCGACAAGCGCTGGAGCACCGGGCTTGACCCGCTTCATGATGAGCTGATCGCTTTAAGTCGTTTCGGCGTACCGCCCGCCAAGCAGGGCGATTACGCCTACCTGCTACACATCGTCCGGTCGCTGAAGAGCGCCGGTAAGGGCGCCTGCATTCTGCCGCACGGCGTTCTCTTCCGCGGCAACGCCGAAGCCGAACTCCGGCGCAACCTTGTGCGCAAGGGATACATCATCCACACCTACAAATTCAGCGAGGCGGTGGAGGACGAAGTCGTTCTCGACCTCGTTTTTTATGAAGCACGCGATATCGACCAGCGCCTGGGTTCAGAGGACAAATTGATCAGTGGTTCGATGCCAAAACCAAGGCCCTGAATGACTGGCAAAGGGATGAGCTAAAAAAGAAATGGGGCACGATGTAAAACGTGCTCAGCTCGCGATCCCGCATGGATCGTGTCGTCAGCGGCACGTCTTCGATTTCAGCGTGAAGCCCCGCCTGTCAAGCGAACGCGGCAACGCAATTCTCGTGGCCTCCAGCATCTACGAAGCCTGCAAGCACTTCGAGCTTTTTCAAAAGACCCCGTTCCGCAACACGTGCGCCCTGATCACATCGTACAATCCGAATGCGCAGGACATCACAAAGGAAGAGACGGGCGCCAACACCGATATCGACCGGCAGGTCATTTACAACACCTACACCGAGTTGCTGAAGGGCGTTGAGGCCATGGGGGTTTGTCCAAAACCGAGGTGTACGAGGAGGCGGCCAAGGCTCTTTTCACCAAGGAGCCGGCGAACATGAAGCTGCTGGTGGTCGTCGACAAGCTGCTCACAGCTTTCGATGCGCCACCCTGCACCTATGTCTACATAGACACGTCTATGCAGGACCACGGCCTGTTCCAAGCGATTTGCCGGACCAATCGGCTTGACGGCGAGGACAAGGATTTCGGTTATATCGTCGCCTACAAGGGCCTGTTCAAGAAAGGTTGAGAATGCGATCGCGGTCTATACGTCGGAACTTGATCATTCCGACGACGGGCCGGCTCTGGATGTGCTGCTCAAGGACCGTCTGAAAAAGGAAAAGAACGTCTCGATCAAGCCCTGGAACGCATTGTCCTGCTTTGCGAGCGTGTGGAGCCGCCGAAAGGAGAACTGGAATACATCCACTTCTTCTGCGGCAACACCGAAATCGCGTCAGACCTTAAAGAGCGCGAACCTCAGCGCGCGGCCCTGTACAAGGCAACCGCAGGGCTGCTGCGGGCGTATGCTAGCTAATATCGCGGATGAAATGGATGCCGCAGGCTACAACAACGCCCACGTTGCCCGCATCAAGAAACAGGTCGAGCATTACCTGAATGCGCGGGACACTGTGCGTCTGGCCAGCAACGAAAGCCTCGATCTGAAGGCCTACGAGGCTGATATGCGGCACTTGATCGACACATATTTCAAAGCCGATGAGCCCCGCAAAATCTCACCATTCGACGGCATGAGCCTCCTTGAGCTCAGCTCGTTTGGGAGGACGTGCTGGACGATAGGGTCACCATTCCCCGCAAAATCAAGCAGTCCAGCGAGCGTAAAATCCAGGATCAAGCTGACCGCATATGGAATCTTCTCACTACGCTTTACTACACGGGAACAGAGCGTATCCCTTGGCGCCGGAAGAAGATCGGATTGAAAGGGAACCTTCTTTGTCATCTTTGCATCACGGTCAGTCTGCTCGAGATTGACCGCTGCAAATCGGGAGCACGAGCGGGCTGGGCAAACGTTGCAACAGATCCTTCAAGGAAATTCATAGACTCTTAGCAACTCCGGTTCGCTGTGAATGGTAGGCTTATTGCAACGTCTGAGGTCAGTGGGGTCCAAACCGTGGCGCCGCTTATTCTCCGACCCGCCGAACTGCGTGCAATTTCGGCTAAAGGCAATGGCAAGAAGAGCGCCCATCTTGTTTGTTCAACACAGCCATATCGGCTCAAAACAGTATCTTCACGGCCACCGACATTGTCCGGTCGATGGACAATCAACCATATAATTTGGTTCGAAAGCCGCAACATCTGTGGAGAACGCGAAATGACAAATTCAGTAGGACGAGTGCCCAGGCTTTCCAAGTGGCTTGGTCCTGAGCAATGCTGACACTGGTCAGTCGCCTACGGACGGCAGCGCATTTAGATCGCCTTCGAATCCTAGGTCTTTGCGCGCACGCGGACCTAACTGTCTGCCAGCTAGCGGAGATTCTGGGTCTGCGTCGTGAGCACGTTGTACGACACGTCCGGCTGCTGGCCAGAGCCGACTTTCTTTACTGCAACGAACAACGCCCGTGGTGCTCGTACCATCTCAAAGCAGCAGGTAAGGACGGCGGGCTGGTTCAGTTGTTGGTTGATCTCCTGCCCCACGGCGATGGCTATCACAAACGAGACCTTCAACGGCTCGAAGCGACACAAGACGCGCCGTCGAAGGGGATCGCATGCTTGACCGTGAAATAGATCCAATTGGAGCGCGAAACCACCATGGACAACTCCGCCGACGGCGCCATCGCGCCGCCCGACACTTGCGGACGGTCTCGCTTGGCGGCCTCTGGCCCACGCTTCTGGACCGAGGTTATGACCTGGTCACCGGGGGCACTGACAATCACATGCTGATCCTTGATCTTCGCGATCGACCACTATCAGGCAAGGCCTATGCCGAGCGGTTAGCGAAGGCAGGCATCATTATGAACTTTAAATGGTGCCTGGCGACCCGCGGGATCCGGCGGTCACAAGCGGAATTCGCTTGGGGTCGCCAGCAGTGACGTCCATGGGCATGCGCGATGTGGAAATGGTGCAAATTGCTGGCTTCATTGACTGCGTCCTCCGGCGGCCTGATTACGAAGATCTCCATGCCTGCGTGCGAAGAGACGTTGCCGATTTGTGCGCTGCGTTCGAGGTCCCGGGCATCACCAACAGGTAAGGTGGGCTAAGCAAAATGCCCCATACAACTCCAACACCCGAAACGAGGCATTTCATGGCTAGGCAGTTCGTGTTCTCCTCCGAATCGGTTGGCGCGGGACACCCGGATAAGTTGGCCGACAACATCTCGGATGCCATCCTCGATGCCATCCTCCGCACCGATCCCAAGGCGCGCGTCGCCTGTGAAGCGTTGGTAAAATCAGGGATAGTCGTTCTGGCTGGCGAGATTACCAGCGATGCGCGGGTGGATTATAGCCAAGTTGCGCGCGATACGATTCTCGATATTGGATACGACGATGAGGCCGTCGGCTTTGACGGCCGGCGTTGCTCCGTCGTTCATGCACTCACCGAGCAATCGCCCGACATTAGCCAGGGCGTTGACGAGGGACGAGGGCAGGACCTCCAGCAGGGAGCGGGAGATCAGGGCCTCATGTTCGGCTACGCATGCCGCGAAACCGATACCTTGATGCCTTTGCCGATCCAGCTCGCTCATCGCTTGACGAAACGACAGGCAGATGTCCGGAAAGCACGACAGCTTGGCTGGTTGGGTCCTGACATGAAATCCCAAGTCTCAGTGCGTTATGAGGGGTTGCGCCCGGTCGCCCTTGATACCATCGTCGTATCGACCCAACATGACGAGCAGGTCTCGCAAGAGACGGTCCGCGAGGGCGTCATTGAGGAAATCATAAAGCCTGTCCTGCCGACCCACCTGGAGACGGAAGGCATCAGAATTCTGGTCAACCCGACGGGGAGGTTCGTAGTCGGCGGGCCGCGCGGCGACTGCGGTCTCACTGGACGCAAGATCATCGTCGATTCCTATGGTGGGATGGGTCGTCACGGCGGCGGCGCCTTTTCGGGCAAGGACCCGTCCAAGGTTGACCGCTCAGCTGCCTATGCGGCCCGGTATGTCGCAAAGAATATCGTCGCTAGCGGACTTGCGGACGTCTGCGAGGTGCAGCTTGCTTACGCAATCGGCGTGGCCAGTCCGGTTTCTGTCATGGTCAACACGTTCGGAACAGCGAGGGTTGAGGAAAGAAGGATCGAGCGCCTCATTCTTGAGTTGTTCGATCTCAGACCGAAGGGCATTATCAAGATGCTTGATCTCTTACGCCCTATATACCGCAAGACCGCGACCTATGGCCATTTCGGTCGTGAAGAGCCTGACTTCACCTGGGAGAAGACAGACAGGGCCGACGAATTGCGTCGCGAGGCAGGACTTGCCGCCCCGTGAGGGGCTGGCGCCGAACGGATTGGCAAGCGGAAAGCCCATTCCCACTGGCCAGACCCGCCCGCGGCCGGCATGCCAGAAAGCCGGTGGGTTTTTTGGCGGAGACATGAATTATGCCGGACTATGACGTGCTTTGTATCGGAAATGCCATCGTCGACATCATCGCTCAGTGCGACGAGGCGTTCCTGGAGACCAACGGCATCATCAAGGGCGCAATGAATTTGATCGACACGAGGCGCGCCGAACTGCTCTACAGCCGCATGGGCCCGGCCATTGAAGCCTCGGGCGGCAGCGCCGGCAACACGGCGGCGGGCGTCGCCTCCTTCGGCGGTCGCGCCGCTTTCTTCGGCAAGGTCTCCAACGACGCGCTCGGCGAGATTTACGCGCACGACATCCACGCGCAGGGCGTCGCCTTCGACACAAAACCGCTCGACGGCGAACCACCGACGGCGCGCTCGATGATCTTCGTCACGCCGGACGGCGAGCGCTCGATGAACACCTATCTCGGCGCCTGCATCGAACTCGGCCCGGAGGACGTCGAGGCCGACAAGGCCTCGGGCGCGGCGGTCACCTATTTCGAGGGTTATCTGTGGGACCCGCCGCGCGCCAAGGAGGCGATCCGGCAGACGGCGAAGCTCGCCCATGCGGCGGGGCGCGAAGTATCGATGACATTGTCGGATTCGTTCTGCGTCGACCGCTACCGCGACGAGTTCCTCGACCTGATGCGCTCCGGCACCGTCGACATCGTCTTTGCCAACAGCCACGAGATCAAGTCACTCTACCAGACCGCGTCCTTCGACGAGGCGCTGGCCCGGATCCGCAAGGACTGCAAGATCGCCGCCGTCACCCGCTCGGAAAAGGGCTCGGTGATCGTGCGCGGCGACGAGACCTTGACCATCAATGCGACCAGGATCCGCGAGCTGGTCGACACCACCGGCGCCGGCGACCTCTACGCCGCCGGCTTCCTCTACGGCTACACGCAAGGCCGCAGCCTGAAGCAGTGCGGCGATCTCGGCTCGCTGGCAGCCGGGCTGGTCATCCAGCAGATCGGCCCAAGGCCAAGGCAGAATCTGCGCCGAGAGGCCGAGCAGGCGATATTGCTGTAGGTGGGGAGCCAAGAACCAGCTGCCCACCCTTCTTAATCCAGCCCGAGCCTTTTCTTCAGTTCCGCATTCTCCTTGCGGAGACGATCGGCAAGCAGGCTCTTTAGCCGCTTGTTTTCTTCCTCGAGCGCGACGAGATCCTTCAGCCCGTCACTGTCCGCCGCCGGCGCCGCCGCCTTCTTCCAAAGATAATATGTCTGTTCCGAGATGCCGGCGTGCTTCACCGCACTCTTGAGAGTAGCGCCGCCGCCGATCGAGGTCTCGATCTGCGCCAGCTTCTGGGCACGATCCTTCGCGGAGTAGCTCTTTCGGCCTGTTCGCGCTGACGGCGGTGCTTCAGTGGCCGCGGATATCGGCTTGGCGCCGTTCTTGCGGGCAGGCGAGCTCGCCTCAGCTTCTGGCTTCCTCGACCGCCGCGCTCTCGCCTTCGGTTTTGGCGTTTCCGTTTTGTCTGCCGGTTCGCTAACTACTGCTGACTCGGTTTCCAGAGGATTGGCCATGAAATGCTCCACTCGCGGTTCGTGCAAAGGTTCAGCATCAAGGACCACTACAGTAGAGTCAACAAGCTGACGATTTAACGGCTCGGCTTCCTTTGTTGTCTCGGCCATCGCCGCGGCGATGTCGAAATTGCCCCAGATGGAACGTGCGGATTTTTGATAATTGCGCTTTTGTTTGACTTCCACGGTGAATGGTCGCGTCTGCCGCCTCATAGTTCCTTCCTGAATAGGAGAATGAAGTCGCCGCTCGAATTTTTGGCGCTTCCTGCTTAGCGCGGAGCATTATCGTATAGCCGCTCAACGGGCAAGTGATGCCGGTCTTCGATGGCTGACCCATCTGGGGGATTTGAGCGGCTTCGCGCGTCCTGCGCATGCCTGTAAGGCCGCCAAGTTTTCTGGGTTAGCAGGCGCGCACTGTGGCAGCTTGGCTTGCACGGCGAGGCCATGGTTGAGTGAGGCGAAACAAATCCAACCCCGCGGTCAATCCCGAGGCTTCCCACAATGGCGAAGAGAACATCTTCACTCGTTCCTTTTGAGCACAAGACCTTCCGTTCAATATGGTCGGCTGCACTCATTTCGAACCTTGGCACCCTAGTGGAAGGTGCGGCGGCAGCTTGGCTGATGACGAGCATCGCAGCAGTAATTTTTGATCGCCCATCGTGCTGTGTACCAGCCCTGTGTCTTGCGCAAGTGGTCACGAACGGCTGCCGGAGCCTCGAAGACGCCCTAAAAACACATGCTGCGATTTTTCAACACGCTTGACGTGTTAGATTAATTCATCCACAACGCGTGTGTTGAACACGCGAGGTGAGTTATGAACATGAAAGAGCTTAGGGTTCGACTGGGCATGACTCAAAAAGATTTGGCAGAGCAGATGGCAACGACGCAACAGACTGTGGCCCGTTGGGAAACAGGCAAAACGCAGTTGAACGTCGAGCAGATCAAGGACCTTTGTCTCACGTTGAAATGCACGGTCGAGGAGCTGCTGGGCTGGAAGATTGACGTCGGGGAGTGGCGCACGAGCCCGTTTGCAATTGCCGATGCCGAAACGCGATACGGCACGCTCAGAATCAAGACGACTGTTGGCAGCCGCCAATATCCTATCGATGAAAAGGCGCGTGAATCGATTTTACGTCAGTTGAAGGAACTTCATAATCTGCGTAGAAATAACACAAGCAGGCCATGGCTGTATTGTTGGAGCCTTGACAACAAAATACTCTTGATAAATCCGCAATATGTCCGCACCATTGAGCTTATCGGTGACGATGTAGAGGAGCTGCCAGAGTATTATCATCCAGAAATCTATCGGGCTTTGGATGACTGGGATAAGGGTGAGGTTTCAGGAAAGCTGAAGAAAGAATGCGATGCCATCATCGCAGAGATGGGTGATCAGGAAGCCGTGCGCATGGCCTCCTATGTTCGCGTCACATATGACGACGGAGAAGATGAGTGGAACTTCTTGGATGAAGAAACCGCTACGACTTTCTTCGGATTGGAAGCTGCGACCTTTGACGTTCCCCAGTGTAGTTTCGCCGAAGTGGAGGAAGAAGGTTACTACCGAGCGCGATACGCCAACCTTGATCGCGTCGCGGTGATGGAGGTTCCAAGCGACCGTTATCACAGATTGACCGCGCCCGAGGAAGCTTAGAACCATCCACGAAGGGCGCATGTTACATCTCGACCTTGCGTGGTGCGTTTTCAGTACGAGATGACGTTAAGCGTAGGTAGTGGCAGGTAAGAGTGCTCGACCAGAAGCTCAACTGCCTCCTCAATATCGCTGCCGATGTGCCGCAGGACACCCCGCGGGAGCGTGGATAGGCGTGAAGTTCCTGCACTCCACGGTCCGCTCTCCCATCGCCGGTGTGTGCCCGACGCCATCTTGTGGACGAGCTTGGCCGCCTGCACCCGGTTGTATTCCGGCTTGCGGTCCGCCTGGGCGGTCCGCCGCGATGGCTATCTCCATGTCAATCGGCGCCGAACTTTGACTGCCCGCTGCTTTTGATGAATTTGGCGAGGTCCCGCGCATAATCACTCTTGGTCTTCTCCTTGAGGCCCTCTGTCGCGAACTTGTGGTCCAGCAGGGCAAACAGGTCCAAGTCCCCTTCCGCCTGTGGCGCTGGCTTGCCCTCACCGCCCTCGGCTTCCCAATTGGGGACCGCTTCTGCGCGCTGCACCGTGGCGATTGTCCGCCCAAGACGCATCACAAGATCGAACGCCAAACCGTGCGCGTGCACGACGATTTGCCGCTCAGGCCTCATTTGGACAGGACTTGAGCTGGCCCGGTGGTTTGAGCCGGGTTACCTTGAGCCGGTGGGCTGCCAACAAGCAGTTCGAGACATTGGCCTCGATCACTTCGCAACACGCCGCTGCGCCTGGCCTCGGTGTGCTCCCCCCCGAAATCGTTGTGTCATATCACCGAGGGCATCACGGCCAACAGCTTCCACATGGGCAACAGCCTCACCATTGAGCCGAATATGGTCGCGAGCAGATCACCAACGAAGCGGTCGGAACCTCGGAGCCGAAGTTCGACGCCGAGGTGGTTCGCATGATGCGCTAAGCAGCACCACGGCGCTTACCGGTATGTTTGCTGCCGGCAGCCGACGAACTCCTATCCTCCTGGACAAGGGCGCCGTGCGTCATTGCTTTGATTTACCGGCCGCTCAAGGCTTCCACAGTTTTCGCTTTCGAGGCGACCTTTGGAACATGCCAACGGAAATTTAACATAACGACATAAACATTTCTTTATGCGGCGTTGACAAAGAAGCGAACTGCTGTAATTGTCTCCCGCGTCGTGGTTCTCCGTACGGCGCTGCCGCAGCGGAGCTAAGAGGGAAGCCGGTGCGATGCCGGCGCTGCCCCCGCAACTGTTAGCGGCGAGCCAACCCCACTCATGTCACTGAGGCGAATAGCCTTGGGAAGACGGGTAGAGGCTATGACCCCGCGAGCCAGGAGACCTGCCACGGCGAATTACGTCCACGGGCGGGGTGTCTCGGTGGCCGCTGCAGCCTGGCGTTCGTGCCGGCCTGCTAGCGCCTTCCTTGTCACCGACGCCCCAACCATCGGGGTCTGGCATGACTATCTCTCAGCAAATTCCTGTAGCAACGCTCGGCGTGCCCCGCTTCGGTCGTCGGCGAGAACTGAAATTCGCGCTTGAAAGCTACTGGTCCGGAAAATCGTCCGCTGCCGACCTTCTCACGACCGCGAAGGCGCTCCGTGCCGCTAGCTGGGAGGAGCAGCACGATCGCGGCGTGTCGAAAATCCCGTCGAACGACTTCTCGCTCTACGACCATGTGCTCGACACCGCAGCCATGGTCGGCGCCGTTCCATCCCGTTACGGCTGGAATAGCGGCGAGGTTCCACTTGACATCTACTTCGCAATGGCGCGGGGCAACCAGGGTCAGACGGAGGATTGTCGACACGCTGGTCACCAGCAGGCGGCTCATCGGTCTGATGTAACCGCGATGGAAATGACCAAGTGGTTTGACACCAACTATCACTACATTGTGCCGGAACTCAACGATGATCAGACGTTCGCCCTCTCGTCGACGAAACCGGTCGATTACTTCATCGAGGCTAAAGCTCTCGGCGTTCACACACGCCCAGTCATCCTTGGACCGATCACCTTCCTCAAGCTGGCGAAATCGCCTGCCGAAGGATTCGATCCCATCGCGCTCCTGCCGCGGCTGCTGCCCGTCTACGAGCAACTCCTGCAGAGGCTGAAGCTGTCTGGAGCCGACTGGGTGCAGATCGATGAGCCAGCGCTTGTCCTCGATCTGAACCCGAGCGAACGAGCTGCGTTCGAATTCGCCTATGGCCAGCTGTCGAAAGCCGCGCCCGAGCTGAAGATCATGCTGGCTACCTATTTCGGGCCGCTGGGAGACAATCTCGAAACCGCGGTTTCTCTGCCCCTGGCCGGGCTGCATATTGATCTCGTGCGCGCTCCCGAGCAGCTGGAAACGATGGGTCGGCTCGCACCGAAGGATGTGGTGCTCTCGCTTGGCTTGATCGATGGCCGCAACGTCTGGCGTGCGAACCTGCCCGCCATTCTCGACCGCATCAAACCGATCGTCGCCGGCTGGCCCTTGGACCGCGTCGAGATCGCGCCTTCTTGCTCGATGCTGCATGTGCCGATCGACCTCCGCATGGAGACGGAACTCGACGCGGACATCAGGTCGTGGCTCGCCTTCGCGGCCCAGAAGACCGACGAGTTGGTGTTGCTTGCCCGGGCCCTGTCCCAAGGCAGGGATGCGGTGGCAGGCGCGTTGAAAGCGTCTGCCGAGGCCGCCGCCACTCGCGTGACATCCACGAAGATCCATGACCCACTGGTTGAGGGGCGGATCGCCAGCATTGACGACAGCATGAAGCGACGAGAGAGCGCTTTTGCCGAGCGCTCCAGAGTCCAGGCCGGCACGCTCGGGCTGCCGCCGTTCCCGACGACGACCATCGGGTCCTTCCCGCAGACGCCGCAGGTACGCAGGGCGCGGGCCGCTCATGCGAAGGGCCAGCTGAGCTATGTCGACTACGAGACCTTCCTGAAGAAGGAGATCGAGGCTGCAATTCGCTGGCAGGAAGAGATCGGGCTGGACGTGCTGGTGCACGGTGAGTTCGAACGAAACGACATGGTACAGCATTTCGGCGAGCAGCTGTCCGGCTTCGCCTTCACCCAGCATGCCTGGGTGCAGAGCTATGGGTCGCGTTACGTGCGCCCCCCCATCATCTTCGGCGACGTATCGAGGCCCAATCCGATGACGCTGCGCTGGTGGCAATTCGCCCAGTCGCTTACGGAAAAGCCTGTGAAGGGAATGCTCACAGGCCCAGTGACCATTCTCAACTGGTCTTTTGTTCGCGACGACGTACCCCGCTCCGAAGCATGCCGCCAGATCGCGCTCGCCATCCGCGACGAAGTGACGGATCTCGAATGGTCCGGCGCAAGGATGATCCAGATCGATGAGGCCGCGTTTCGCGAAGGATTGCCACTGCGCCAGTCTGATTGGAACGACTATCTCGACTGGGCTGTCGAATGCTTCCGGATCGCTTCAACGGGTGTAAAGGACGCGACTCAAATCCATACCCACATGTGCTATTCGGAGTTCAACGAGATCATCGACGCGATCGCTGAAATGGATGCGGATGTCATTTCGATTGAGACGTCGCGCTCGAAAATGGAGCTGCTGGACGCTTTCACGAGCTCCAAATATCCGAACGAAATCGGTCCCGGAGTCTATGACATTCACTCACCACGCGTCCCGGAAGTCGGCGAGATTTCGGATCTCGTCATGCTTGCCCGCGAGCGACTGTCGGATGCCCAACTGTGGGTAAACCCGGACTGTGGCCTCAAAACACGCAAATGGGAGGAGGTCCGCCCTGCCCTCATGAACATGGTTGCTGCAGCACGCGCGCTCCGGGAGAAAGTGTAGGCCGGAGGGTTTCCTGGTTGCTCACCATGTGGTGAGTGACCGGCTGCCGCATGTCGGCCGTGAATGTGCCAAAACGCGATCACATCCTTTGAAATAAGTCACTCGAGCGAGAATGTGCACTTTCCTTCGGCACGTGTATTAATCGCGCAGGAGTAAAGGGTACCGTTTTCTCCCTGTGACGTGTCGAGTTCGAAGGGGATGTGATTGGCGTCGAGACCGCTCCGGCCATGGGTTATCAGCATGCCAAGTGCACTGTTCTCGATCAGTTCGTAGAGGACTTCTCGGCTCGGTTCATCGAAATGCGCGGGTAAATACATGACAGTTCCTTTCACTGGCCGCCGGGTTCGCTATTCACCGGTTGACATCCGATGGCAAGCGTTCCAACGCGGCGGCGATCTGGCGCTTCGCTGCTGAGGGCAGAGGCAGGATGGGACGCGGGGGGTCGGCACGGCAAATCTCGAGCAATTCGGCAAGTGCATAGACGACGCGAAGGCTCGAGAACTCCTTGAAGAGGCTCCAGAGCGGCGCAAGCGTGGCATCGATCCGTCGCGCTTCGGCCGCATCGCCCTGTTGCGCCGCCGTGACGATCTTCACGCAGACCTCGGGCAGGATGCCGGCGAGGACGCTGTACCATGTGTCGGCGCCGGCGATCATGGCCTCTGCGGCGTTCCAGTCGCCGCTGTAGCCGATCGAGAACCCTTCCGGCACAGTGCGCCTCTGGTCGGCCAGATGGCTCTTGATCGCATCGCCCTTGTCTGTCGGATTCTTGATAGCGACGATCCCTCGCACCTTTGCCAGGCGGCTGACGAGTGCTGGGGTGAAACGGAAATGCGTCGTTCCTGGATTGTCGTAGATGACGATCGGAAGGCCACTTTCGCGCGCCACCGTGGAGAAATGTTCGAACACCTCGTCATCAGTGAGCGGGGTGTAAGAGGCGGCGGCAAGCAACCCCGCGGCAGCCCCAAGGGCCTTGGTGTCCTGCGCGAGCCTCACTGCTTCGTCGGTGCGCAGCGCGCCCACACCTACCACGACCGGCATTTGTCCCCCGGTTTCGTCCAAGGTCTCGGCGAGCGCCCGTCGCCGTTCCTCGCGCGTCAGAAACATGTATGTGCCGGTGCTGCCGAGAAGACCGATGGAATCGACCTGAGCGGCGCAAAGCCTGGCAATCAGCTTGCGCAGAGCAACGGTATCGACACGGCCGTCACGATCGGTCGGCGTGATGGGAAACGCGGAAAGGCCGCTCAGGAATGCCATGGCAAGGCTCCGGGTTTGTACGCGAGCGCGGGACTGGCCGGACCACAGGTCATCACAAGGCGTCCAGAGCCCGCCGCAGGTCGGCGATTAGGTCATCGGCGTCTTCAAGACCCACCGAGAGACGCATGAGGTCCTCGCCGACTCCATCGGCCAGATGCGCATCCTTGCGGATCGGCTGACGAGCACGGGTCAGGCTTGCCGGATGATAGATGAGGCTGTCGGCATCGCCGAGGCTGACAGCCCGGGTGATCAGGTTGAGCCGGTCCATCATCCGGCGCGCGCCCTCGAATCCGGCGTGGAGGCCAAAGGCCAACATGCCCGACCCGTGGGACATCTGCTTTCGCGCCGTCACCTGATCAGGGTGCGAGTCGAGGAAGGGATAACTCACCCATGCCACCGCCGGGTGCGCCTCGAGTGCCTGAGCCACCGCAAGGGCCGTGGCGCTGTGGCGTTCCATGCGTAGCGTGAGCGTCTTCAGACCGCGGAGGATCAGGAAGGCTGACATGGGCGAGAGCGCTGCGCCGGTGATGTAGCGCAGGCCCGTCTCGTGCAGCGTGCGGAGCGTTTGCGCGTCGCCGAGAATCGCCCCGCCAAGGGCATCGCCGTGCCCATTGATGTATTTGGTCAGGGAGTGGAGCACGAGGTCGGCCCCATGTTCGAGCGGCCGCTGGAGCGCGGGCGAGGCGAAGGTGCTGTCGACTGCAACCTTTACACCGCGCGCGTGGGCGCGCTCGGCAATGGCAGCGAGATCAAGGATGCGGCTCAGCGGATTCACCGGCGTCTCGAAAAAAACAAGCCGGGTCCGCTCGGTAATCGCGGCATCGAGATTTTGAGGATCGGACAGGTCGACCGCGACGACCTTGATGCCGAAGCGGGGGACCGCCTGTTCGACCATGGCAAGCGTGTTCGCATAAAGCGTCTTGTGGACGATGAGTTCATCGCCTTGGGACAGGAGCGACAGGATCAGTGTGCCGAAAGCCGCCATCCCCGAGGCAACGACCAAACCTGCCTCGGCTCCTTCCAGATTGGCGAGCCGTTGCTCGAGGATCTCCGTCGTCGGATTGTATTCGCGCGCATAGAGCCTTCCGCCAAGGGTGGCAGCGGCCTCGTTCGCTGCCACGCTTTCGAATCCATAGGTCGAGGTCAAGAAGACTGGCGGCTGAACGGCATTGGAAAAGCCGGCGGGATCGTAGCCATGATGGATCGCCCGAGTGGCGAATCCGGGACCGGTGTCGTTGGGCGACCGCGTGAGAGCATCGGTTTCCGATTGATAGGAGCGGGTCATTCGGCCTCTGAGATCTTGCTTGGGTTTCCGAAAGATTGACGGCAAACTGGCCAATGTGAAATATCCAGTTGGCGATGAATGAAATGGTCCAGTTTTCAAGTGCCGGTTCTGCAGGTCGCACGCACGCGATGGGTGCACGCCAGATCTACGAGGCTCTTCGCGAGCAAATCCTCGGCGGCGTCTATGAAACCGGCAGTCAGCTGCCGTCCTCCCGAGGCCTCGCAAATGACCTTGGGGTTTCGCGAACGACGGTGACGGTCGCCTATGACCAACTGACCGCGGAAGGTTTCATCGAAGTCCGTCAAGGCGCACGACCTCGCGTTGCATCTTCGCTGATCGGTCCTGAGGCGAGCCGCACTGTCGCGAAACGAGTCGGCCCGCTTCATCTGTCCGCCTATGGCGAACGACTGCGCGTCACGCCGCCCTGGCCGGATTATCTGCCGACTGGGCTGAAGGTCGATTTCCGCTATGGCGACCTGGCGCCGTCAGACTTCCCCGCATTGGTCTGGAAACGTGCGATGAGCAAGGCGATGGGGCAGCGCCCGTTGCGTCTTGCCTATGACGATCCGCGCGGCTCGCGCCGGCTGCGCCAGGCGCTCCAGGGCTATCTCTGGCGCGCCCGAACCCTGAGTTGCGACCTCGAGCAGATCATCATCGTCAACGGTTCGCAGCAGGGCCTAGATCTGTGCGCTCGCCTGCTTCTCGATCCCGCCGACCGCTTCGTCATCGAGGACCCGTGCTATAGGATGGCGCGTCAGGTCTTTGCCAGTACGGGTGCCTCGCCCGTCCCGGTCACCGTCGACGAGGACGGGATGAAGACGGAGTTGCTGGCGGGGATCGGGGCACGACTGGCCTATGTCACGCCATCGCATCAGTTTCCGCTGGGCGGCGTCATGCCGATCACGCGCCGCCACCAGCTTCTGGAATGGGCGCGGCACAACAATGCCTACGTGATCGAGGACGACTACGACAGCGAATATCGGTACGACATCAATCCGGTCCCTCCGCTGCACAGTCTCGAGGACCACGGGGCTGTCATCTACCTCGGCACGATCTCCAAAACGCTCTCGCCGATGCTGCGTATCGGCTATCTCGTCGTCCCGACGGAATTGCAGGAGGTCTTCGCTACCGCCAAACAATTCGCGGACCGGCATTCGCCGGTGGCTGAACAGGAGGCTCTGGCCTGTTTGATCGAGAGTGGCGGCTACGAAAGCCATGTGCGGCGTGTGCGCAGGCTGAACGGCGAGCGTCGGGAGACGTTGTTGGGCGCCTTGCGGCGCAGCTTCGGCGATCGCATCGCTGTCCAGGGAGCAGAGGCCGGTCTGCACGTCGTCGTTTGGTTCGACGAACTGCCGCGATCGCGGGAAACGACCCTCGTCGAAGCCGCCCGAGGCGCGGGTCTGGGGCTACACCTGATCTCGCCCCTTTACGAGCGGCAGTCGGACGAAGGCCACATCGCTCGCACGGGGCTTGTCATGGGCTATGCCGCCTTGAGCATTCGGCAGATCGAGAAGGGCGTTGAGATCCTGCGAGCGGTTGTCAAGCAGGTGCAAGACGCGTTGCCGGGACACGGTGGCTAAAACGGCGGGACGTGGCGTGCTGGCGAGGAAACCGACCCTTGGGCTGAACCGCATTTCGTTGCAAAGCCAACTGGACTGGGAATACGCCATGCAACTGGTGCTGTTGATCAGGCCAGTTTGGCGGCAGATTTTTCGTGCGAGACGAATTTCCGAGAGCGATGCATGCGGCAAGGAAAACTGCTTCACATCCATATCGCGCCCGCTGCCTTTTATGAAATGGAGGATCTGGCGGAGGCGTAGCTTGTTGCCGGCCGAGCGGGCTCGAGCACCCGCAAGAGATAATCGACGATCTCTACCAGGCCTTGTCCACGGCCGAACGATGGAATTATCCAGCGCATAGTGCGGCATGCACCATGCCGATGCCAGAAGATCGGGACGCTCGACAAGCACCTTTCTTCATACATTTCCCGAACGACCCGCAGCGCAAAGCCTCCCCATGAGAAAAGAGCATCCCATGTCTTTCACGCCATTGATTGACCCCGAGATCAAGGCCCGCTACCCGGATTTTCATCTGATCAGCATTGTGGTGCGGAACGCTGAAATCGACGTGCCGGATGCACAGGCGTTGAACGACACGATTGCGGCGGCGGAACAGGCGGCGCTTCGCGATGACGCCCAAAGGGACGCGCATCTTGCGGCGTGGGCCGTTGCCTACGAGGCTTTCGGCACAAAAGCCAATCGAACGCCGTGCTCGGCCGCCGCGCTTCTCAAGCGGGTGCGGAAAGATGGCTCTCTCCCGCGGATTTCCCCACTGGTTGATGCCTACAATGCCGTCAGCGTGTTGTATGGCGTTCCGATTGGCGGGGAGGATCTCGATCTTTACCAGGGGGTCCCGAGACTTTTAATTGCGAAGGGAGCGGAGCCATTCGACACGATCCAGCAAGGTGAAATGGTAACCGAGCATCCCGAACCGGGCGAAGTCATCTGGTGCGATGATGCCGGTGTCACGTGCCGCCGCTGGAACTGGCGGCAGGGGCGGCGCACCATGGTCACGGTTGATACCCGCGCCATGTGGCTCGTGCTGGAAGCCCTCGGCCCAATGTCAGCTAAACAGATGACGGCCACCGGAGAGCATCTGATGGGACTTATCCAAGCGTTGTGCCCGGGTGCGCGAATCGAAACCGCGCGGATCGACGAGTCCACTACATCTCGTGTCCCTTAGGGCATGGCCCACCTTCCGGAAAAACACCCCACTCAGCCCTGTCCGGATCTGGCGCTCCTTGCTCGCTCCGCTGGCCTACACAGTTGATTGCGAACGACCCAGAACGGCTCTCGAAAACGAGCGTCGAACGAAATCAGATCACTGCTTGTTCTCCCTTAGCGTTGTTTGGCGTACTTTTATCGCGATGCCTCCAGTGGGGATGGTCCAAATTGCGCAAGCTCGGTCGAGTGATCGCGGAGAAGCTTAATGTCGACTAAATCGAAATTCATGGAGCGGTACGGACAACGGGTGCGAACCCGGGACGTCGTCCCGGTGTCGTCAGGCTCTCCCGTCCGACTGAGCCTCAGTTTTCTTCACGGCGCGAATACTCCTGAGGCCGCCCGGATTCTCGTTAAGAGACAGCTGCCGCTCAGGACGGCCCACGCGATACTTACGGAGATGGTCGATCACGGCAAGGCGTTCGTGACGGTTCCTTGCGTCGACGACCTATTGGCACTGAAGAATGAACTGTCGTCCGCAGGCGTGATCGCGAAGGTTCATGCGCCGCGGCCGATAAGTGTTCGCGAAGTCCGGGATCGCACGAAGCTCTCTCAGGAGGCATTCTCCGTGAGGTATGGCCTCGATCTGGCAACGCTTCGAAACTGGGAGCAAGGTCGCTCGAAACCGGATGCAGCGGCGAATACTCTCCTTTGGACCATCGCCCGGAATCCGGAAGCAGTCGAAGAATCGCTGGACATGGAGGACGGAGTGGCTGCCCCTTCGCCCTAAGGGGGCCGATCACTTCGGCGCGCGGCAATTCGGCCGCCAGCGCGATGGCCGGCCGCCGCGCGGTATCGCCAGCGCGCGAGCCTCATGCGTCAGACGCCTTCCTTGGCATGTCGCACGCCAGATCCCAAACATGATTCCATCGCAACGAGCTGGTGACGGAAGCAGTGTCTGCACTTTGGAAACGAGCCATTTGCGTTCTCATGGACGTCGCGACTCGTCTCGTCCAGTAAAAGTCGCAATCATTGTCAATTGCGATGTTCCGCAGTCAGCTGGCCGTTTATTTTCCTAAGATCTGCGTTATAGGCCTGGGTGTTGTCGCTGTTTCGGCGGGTAAGATGGGATAGGCGACCTCGGGTGCCTTTCCGGTCAGCGAGTTGAGGAAGGCAACAAGCAGGTCGACTTCTTCGTCCGCCAGTACCACGCCAAGCTGGGTGGTTCCCATGATGGCAACGGCCTGTTTCAGATCCCAAACCTTGCCCGAATGAAAGTATGGCGCGGTGAGTGCAACGTTGCGCAGCGGCGCCACGCGGAAAACATAAGAATCGTCGGCTGCATTGGTGACCGCAAATCGGCCCTGGTCTTTTTCCGGCAGGACCTCGGCGCTGGGCTGTTCCACGAGGCCGAATGGGTAATAGGCTTCCCCACCAACGTTGATACCGCCATGGCAGGACGAGCAGCCTTTGTCCATGAAAAGCGCCAGGCCCTGTTTCTGTTCGGAAGTCATGGCGGCGTCATCGCCATTCAGGAAACTGTCGAAGGGGGCCGGCGTGACCAGTGTCGCCTCGAAGGCTTCGATTGCCTTGGCGAGGTTGTCGAAGGTGACCCGATCGGCTTCAGCCGGAAAAGCTGCATCGAACCACTCGACATATTGCGGCATGGACTTGAGCGTGGTGATGACTTGGCCCGGTGTATTGGCCATTTCGATCCCGGCTTGGACCGGTCCCTTCGCCTGAGCCTTCAGGTCTTCGGCACGACCATCCCAGAACTGGGCGATGTTGAAGACAGCGTTCAGTACAGTCGGCGCGTTGCGCTGTCCCTTCTGCCAACCATGGCCGATCGAGGTTTCGTGATTGTCGTCGCCGCCGGTGGCCAGGTTGTGGCACGAGTTGCACGACAAGACGCCTGACGCAGAGACGCGTGGATCGAAGAACAGTGCCTTGCCGAGAGCGATCTTTTCCGGGGTGATCGGGTTGTTGGCGACTGCCGGCGTGGTGGGTGGCAAAGCCTTGAAAGTGGCCATTGCCGTTTCTCTGAGGTCTGCGGGGATCGAATCCGCAGCAAAGGCGGTGGCCGTCAGCAAGGGGACAGCCATCGTACTGAATAGGATTTTCATAAATGATCTCGCTGCGTCGTGCACGCAGCCACTCTGGGATATGCGGCTCATGAATGCCCTGCGCTAGATCAGTTGCGGGAGAGGACCGGGTGGTCTGACACCTGTTTTTGCGGCAGAGCTTGGACCGTCCCGGAATTGAACGCTCTTCTCGATTGGATTTTGGGAGGCGGAGGATCGCTGCTCGGCAAGCGGCGGCGCCGGAGCCGTGCTCCGGTTCTCTCTGCGCCTTCTACCATGAAGAAATCGGGTCCGCCGCTGTCTCAGATTTCGGCTGGGGGCCGGTTATCTGTTCCGCTGCAGGTCCTGCTCGATTTCCGGGCCTTCGCCAGATCGACGTTGGCCCAAACGATCCGCGATCGCGTCTTGTAGCACCCTTTGCGGGACAATCTTATTTTCGACTGTGGAGGGCCGTTTGGGGTGAGCGAAATTAAACGAATTTCAAAGGGCGCCCAAGTAGCTGTTTTGATTAGCTTGTGAGCCCTATAGCCCCCATCGAGCGAATATTGGCAGACGATGGAGCACAATTTTGGCTTCGTTATCATCTTGCTTCAATGGGACAACTGCTTTGCAATAACTACACGGAAATTTACCATCATGAATTTGAGAGAACCAAGCCCCATGCAGTGATTTTCACATCGGAAGCGTTGCAGTCCTGTCGCGAGAAGTTGATTTAAAAATACAACAAGATTATTAACATCGCCATAGGGCCAAAATATTGTTTGTTCGCTATAGTACGCTTCAGATGCCGGCGAAATCTCGATACAATAACCTCGTCGGCGTACCCACTCCAGCCTCACATACGGCTGCGACGCCTATACTTGCGCTTTTCCACTGCCCGACATGCAGGCAGCGAGCCATTGCATCGCGGAGGTTGCATCTTCCAATATGGCGACCTGTTCCCCAAAGCGGAAAAAAGTCTTGCGCGCTGCGCTCGCAGGTATTCGTCCGTTGTATGCATCAAAGCACGCCCTGAGGGCGGCTTCGTAGATCCGGTCTCTGCGATCTTCTGGCCCTTCGTTGAGAGAATCGATAGCATCCGCAGGACTGGCAATCTCTTGCACGATGTGCGCTGCACGCCTTACGAAAAGTGGGCTGCTGAAAGTCCCTGAGCTCATTCGTTCCTCCCGACCTGCTGAACCGCTAGTTTGCGTGAACAGGCGCCTCCTCTACACCCGCCCACCATTGCGGAATGTGTTGTCACAGCGGTAGCGGTTCAATAGCAAAGCAGCGGCGTGATGTCCTCGGTTTACCAGCGGTCCAATCCCTAACATCCTGCTGCGAGAGCGGCTCACCGGATGAATCTACATCGTTTCGACCATTGCGAATCAACGCTTGATAGTTCCTCCACGCGCCATCAGGAAGCGGCCACTGCTCCGCCACCGATTTCACAGCCAAAGAGAGGATGGCGAAACAGAAATAGCCCGCTTCGTTTCGAGATTACTGGTCATTTCGGCGCAAAGCTTACGGCCGAGACGCGCCTGAAAATGCGCAAGCACCGCGGCAGGTCACCAACAACGGACGGATCAACGGTCACGACAGCGGGATACCGCGCCATAGATCTCGCTGGACGAGCATCGCAATAATCGTCTCGAGACCTTTGTTGCTTTCAGCGGCGACCGCCACTATGAAGCGACGCTTCGCCGACTGTGTTTCACGCCGCCTGGAGAGTTTCATGACAGAAGAAGCCGAAAAAAACATCGACACCCTCATCGAGCTCACGGCCGATGTCGTCTCAGCCTATGTCTCCAACAATCCGATCCCGGTGGGGGATCTCCCTGCCCTCATCGGCCAAGTGCACGCGGCTCTGAAAGGGACGGCCGGAGGTGTCTCTGCAAAAGAGCCGGTTGCCCTTACGCCTGCAGTCCCGATCAGGAAGTCGGTGACACCGGACTACATCATCTCCCTTGAGGACGGGAAGAAATTCAAATCGCTAAAGCGCCATCTGTCGACCCACTATGGGCTGACGCCGGATGGATATCGGGCCAAATGGGGCCTGCCGGCGGATTATCCCATGGTCGCGCCGAACTACGCCGCGGCGCGCTCGTCATTGGCCAAGACAATGGGGCTCGGCCGCAAACCGAAAGCGCCGGAAGCGCCGGAGCCGGCGCCGACGAAGCGAACCCGCAAGAAGGTCGCGGCTTGATTTCGGCAATCGAGATTCGTTCTGGAGCGTTGCAGCCATCGGCTTAATCTGCGCGTCATATAAAAAGGCGGGGCCAACCCCGCCTTCCTTTCAAACAACTTTGTTTCATGAGGAATTCGCGACGCCAGCAGCAATCTGCTGCCCTCAGTTTTTGCTCGCTCCTATCGAGCGGCCGTGAGGACCTCCGGACCTACGCGCCCACTCTTGCCAAGACGCAGGAGAAAATTTCAACCAGCTTTGCTGAGGCTGCCAGCGGAGGATTTGCCGGTGCGGCGATCCTGCTCGATCTCATAGTTGATCTTCTGGCCGTCAGCGAGGGTCGAGAGGCCCGCGCGTTCGACAGCGGAAATGTGGACGAAAACATCCGGACCGCCATTGTCGGGCTGGATAAATCCAAACCCCTTGGTGCTGTTGAACCACTTTACCGTTCCAGTAGGCATATACGTGTTCCTCCTTAACAATTGCAACGTGGGCAGGCCATTAGGCCTGCCCGACTCATAGCCGAGACTTGGGCACAGCAAAAAGCGAAAAATTGTTAAGCCCCGATCAGCTGGCGCACTCCATTTTGGCCGTAGTCGCCAGCAAGCAGTGTCCTACACTACCGCTCGAGCACGGCCGGAAGCGCCCGATCCTTCCAACGCTCCTCAGCGCCACGTCTATGGCTGGTGCTTGGAGGCACGGGACGTAAGGCCGACCGCTGCTCGTGCCGCCAGGTCAAAGGCCGGGTGGTTCACGGAGCTACCTTCGTGCATAACGGCTTGGCAAGCGCTTGAAGGAGTTTCGAATTGGATTGTTTCAAGAGGGTCGAGGAGTTAATCGATGCCACCAGCGTGGAAGCGATCGATAACGCGCGCGTTTTGCTGGACCAGTTCAAGGGCAAGTCAGAAACAATCGCCCAAGCGATCGATGACTTCCTACTTGATTTCATGACCTTGCTGTTTGTGGTAAAAGCTACGCGCGAGCGGTTCCACAATCCGGCGAAGCGGTTGGCGCGCATCAGATTGAGCAGGATCAGGCTGTTACTCACCCGATGCTCTTGACCTAAGGGACCACGCCGCCAGGGATGCTTTTGCAGCCGCAAAGAAGGCAAATCTGTTCGCCGGCAAACCGAGCACAGCCAGGCGGTATTTACGCAGATGAATTCGATCGCGACCGCCAAATTCTCCTGTTTGGTACCCAGCGACGACGGCAAGCGCGGACAGCTTCCGTGCTGCTGTCCTCCAGCGACAAACGTGCCTGCATGCCCCTCCACGGCGAGCTCGACGGTTGTTTCTTACGTTTGACCAAGGTCCCGCGCAAACACTCCCCTTTCCCGCAGCAACTCATCAGGCTCAACGGCCTCGCGGCAGGCGCATTACGCCAGAAGCGCGCAACCGCATCGTTTTTTCCCGCCCGAGTCCTACGATCTTCGTTTTCCAGCGCCTCGCGGATATCGCCCAACTTGCCGATTTTTGGATCAGATCCGTCCTAGCGCGCGAGCAGGCTCCGCGCTCGAGTTGGCTGGGCTGTTCACGCCTCTGCCCTTCAGCATCGACCCGGTCTGGCTGTCGCGGACAGGGTTCCGCTGGGGCGACCAACATCTCCATTCTCACCGTCAGTGCAGCGGCCATTCGAAGCGCATCCTATACCCCTCCCCGGCAGCGCGCCCAATCGAACGAAGAAGATATTCTCAGCCGCACGCGTCGCGTTCGGCCCTGTCCGATGTCCGACAATGTCGGATGCGCAGCATGGCAGAGCCTGATTTGTCCACATGCCTCGAACGGTTTCTGATCTGGCACGGTGCATGCTTGGTCATCCGCAAGGCTCGCGGACCAAGGAGAATCCGTCCCATGATCAGCTCACCAAGAAATACCGCCGCAGATCTCCTGGGTCCATCCAAAGATGAGGCTCGAGGAAGGCCTGGCCCCATGAAGAGCTTATTCATCTGGCTCGGCGCTGTCCGCCGATCCCCCCATGGGGGGAGACGGGGACGCAGCGCCTTCATCGAAATGAGGAACAAATCACTTTGCCTCAAACCTTGCCTTTCGACCAGCCACCACAACTGGAGCCATCGATCGTCCGCCTGGCTGCGCAAGGCGTTCATTGCCACCGCGCTGGCCCTGGTGACGACCGGTCCGGCTCTGGCCGCCACCGACGACGGCAAAGTGACGGATTTCCTGCTCGACAACGGCATGGAAGTGGTCGTCATCCCCGATCACCGCGCGCCGATCGTCACTCATATGGTCTGGTACAAGATCGGCAGCGCCGACGAGCCACCCGGCAAATCAGGCCTTGCCCATATCCTCAAGCATCTGATGTTCAAGGCGACGACTAACCACGCCGCCGGCGAGTTCGACCGAGCCGTCTCAGCCATCGGCGGCTACAACAACGCCTTCACCGCCTATGACTACACCACCTTCGTCGAGACGGTGGCGCCCTCGGCGTTGGGTGAGATGATGGGCTTCGAGGCCGATCGCATGTTCAACCTCATCCTCAACGACGATGATATTAAGACCGAGCGCGACCTGATCCTGGAGGAGCGCCGTTGGCGCAGAGAGACGAATCCGCAGGCTCTGCTGGACGAGGAGGTCAACGCGACGTTGCGGCAGAACCAGCCCTACCGCATTCCGGTCATCGGCTGGATGCAGGAGATGGAGAAGCTGAAAACCGACGCATTCACCATCTACAACAAATACTACCGACCGAACAACGCCGTGCTGGTGGTGGCCGGCGACGTAGAGCCGGAGACGGTGAAGGCGCTGGCCGAGAAGACCTATGGCAAGGTTGTGCGCGGGCCGGACCTGCCCCCGCGCAACCGCCCGCTCGAGCCGGAGCAGAACACCAGGCGCACAGTGACGCTGACCGATGCGCGCGTTTCGGTGCCGAGCTTTTCCACTCAATGGGTGGTGCCGTCCTATCATACGGCAGAGCCCGGCGAGGCCGAGGCGCTCGACCTGCTGGCCGAGATCCTCGGCGGCGGTAACCGCAGCCGGCTATATCACGAGCTTGTCTTCAAGCAAGGCATAGCCTCGGCGGCCGGCGCCTCCTTCCAGGGCACCATGCTAGACGACACCAATTTCACCATCTCCGGCTCGCCGCGCGGCGATGCAAAGCTCGTCGATCTCGAAGCGGCGGCCGTTGCCGAAGTCGCCCGAATCGCCAAGGATGGCGTCACCAGCGACGAGCTGGACAAGGCCAAAGACCGCTATATCCGCTCGGTGATTTTTGCGCACGACGAGCTGGACCACATCGCCAACATTTATGGCAAGACGCTCACCACCGGTGGCAATGTGAAGGACGTGCTCGAGAGGCCGGACCGCGTCCGCAAGGTCACCACCGACGAGGTCAAGGCGGTCGCCGCGCGTTACCTGGTGCTCGACCATTCGACCACAGGCTATCTTTTGCCGCAGCAACAGGCGGGGAATTGATCATGAGCTCCATCCCCATGCAAATGCGCCGGCCGGTCTTCCCTCGGCGCGCCTTCGCCACCCTGTTCCTCTCCATCCTCTTTCTCATCTTGCGCGCGCTCGCCGGGTAAACGGGATCTGTTTAAAGCCGCGAGGAGCGGTTTTCGCGGGCCTTGCCAGGCATTTGCCGGTTCAGGCGTCATTATTGGGGTGCGCTCCTCTTTAAGCCAGCCTCTCTTCGAGTGGATAGAGTTGCCGATTCGTGGTCCGCAGATTGTAGGCGCAGGCCACCAGCATCCCACTCCGCGCGGCTGGCGAAGCCGATGTCGGTTGTTCAATCGTTCGACTAGTAGAACCGCGAGGCATCTTCTAGCGTATTCAGGTATTCTCCCTTTCCAGTCGGGTACCGTGGTCTATCAGCTGTCTGGCCGAGGCCCTATAAGGAACCCGGACGTCGCGGAGTACACACCGCACCTGCTATATATACCTGCTGCGTTGAGGAGGAATCCGGTATTGCCCCTGTGCCTGCCGATGATCCGTCACCTGAGATCCCCCGACCTGTTTGGACCCATTGATCGCCTGCCGGCACTTGGCACGCGGATTAGCGAGCGGACATTCGAGGTCCTCAACCCGTCGACTGGCGAAGTGCTGGCAGAACTACCCGACATGGGTGTCGAGGAGACATGCGCTGCGATCGACAAGGCCTATGTCGCTCAGCCTGGATGGGCAGGGTTGACCGCACGTGAGCGCAGCGACGTTCTATGGCGATGGCATCAGTTGATCATCGACCACGCCGACGATCTCGCCGAGATTCTCACCGCGGAGATGGGCAAGCCGCTTGCAGAAGCCAAGTCGGAGATATCGCATGCTGCGGCGTATCTGCAATGGTACGCCGAGGAGGCCAATCGCGTCTATGGCGAGACGATCTCCGCACCATCGATGGACCGCCGAATGCTGGTAATCAAGCAGCCCATCGGAGTTGTTGGCACGATAACGCCATGGAATTTCCCGGCCTCGATGGTGGCGCGCAAAATCTCGCCAGCCTTGGCGGCGGGCTGCACGATCGTCCTCAAGCCCGCTGAACAGACGCCGCTCGTGGCGGGAGCAATGTTCGCCCTCGCCCATCAGGCTGGCTTTCCCGAAGGCGTCGTCAACCTGATCTATGCGTCCGAAGGTGACGCGGTCGGCCGCGAACTTTGTACCAATCCCAAGGTCCGCAAGATCAGCTTCACCGGGTCGACTGAGATCGGGCGCCTGCTCATGCGCCAGTGCTCGGACCAGATCAAAAAAGTCAGCCTTGAGCTCGGCGGCAATGCACCTTTCATCGTCTTCGATGATGCCGATATCGATGCCGCGGTTGACGGTGCGATCCAGGCGAAGTTCCGCAATGCCGGCCAGACCTGCGTTTCGGCGAACCGCCTTTACGTCCAGTCGGGCGTTCACGACGAGTTCGTCGAGAAATTCGTGCAACGGGCTCGCCAACTTCAAGTTGGTGATGGTTTCGCTCCCGGAGTGGACATCGGACCGCTCATCGACAAGCACGCATTGGCCAAGATCGAATCCCATATTGCCGATGCCGTCGCCAAAGGCGGCGCAATTCGCTGCGGGGGCAAACGCATCGGCACGAATGGCACTTTTTTCCAACCGACAGTCCTGACCGGTGTCTCCAGCGAGATGACCGTCGCGCAAGAAGAGACATTCGGGCCGCTAGCCCCGATTATTCGCTTCAAAGATGCGGATCAGGTCGTGCGTGAGGCCAACGACACGATCTACGGCCTCGCGGCCTACTTTTATGCCTCCAACCTGAAGCGTGTCTGGCGTGTGGCCGAGGCCTTGGAATATGGAATGGTCGGGGTAAATACCGGCCGGATGTCTTCAGAAGCGGCGCCGTTCGGTGGGATAAAACAGTCCGGCATCGGGCGGGAGGGATCCCGCCATGGCCTCGAGGACTACCTCGAAATGAAATATCTCTGCATGGGCGGCATCTGAATTTTCGGCTTGCAGGGTTCACAGCCGGGTAACCTAGCGAGCGATCTCCAAATATGTGAATTGTAGGATCGCTCCTCGATTGGGAACTGAGGGGCGGCTCCGTACCCGAGCAAACACGCAATCCTGAAGGAGCACCCGGGCTGGACTTATCTCTCGACGAGACAAGCGTCTGCTTTGTCGGCGAAGACGGCGTGCTTGTGACGGAGGATACGCTTGCGAGGGATTTGGCGGCCCTCGCCGACTATCTTCAGGCGACGGGCTGTCGTTGCGCGGGTCTGGTTGGAAGCTTGTTCACCATCGCGATCGTGAACGCTGGCTGTGCGCAATATCCGGTTTCTGGGGCAGAATTTTGAACCTGCTACCTTCCGATTGTCAGTAGCTCAGTTGTTCTTCGGCCGACTGCCGCGCCGGTACAGGCTCGGCCAGAATCGAAGATACCATCAGGCAGGCATTCGCATTCGACATTCCGGTGATCGGCGCACAATCCAGGGCGCGCCATGTTGACCAAGCGCCTCGAACCGCATGACAGTCTTGACCGGCTGGAGGACGGAAATCCCGCGATGCCGAAGAGGTTGGTCAGCGCAGTCGAGCCCACACGGCATTTGCGGCACGAAACAGCAAGGGCTGGGAAGCGATCGGCCGAGCGGTCCTCGAAGGCGCGGGCCAGGGTGTCGACGATGCGTCGGTTCAGGTCCGCCAATCTGGTCTCTACCGTCTGATAGCGGCTTCGGTCGCCAGTGACAGCGAGTAAAGATATTTGGCATCATCGGCTTTGATTGCCGCGCAGATCTGGTCGAGATTGGGATAGCTCACTGGTGCACCTTTGGGCTCATAGTGCTTCCTCCTCATCGAGATGAGGATTGCCGGATTTGGCGTAGAAGACCAACACGGGTCCGAGATCAAAGCGCGTCCCGGGCGCAAGGCGCTGGACGGACCGGGGCCATGTTTCGGTTGAGACGCCATCGATGCCTCGCGCCAGCGTTCTGGCGAATCGGGGCATCAGCGGAGCGAGTGTCGCTGCCAGGATCGCAGCGGCCGTCGTCTGAAGGGCTAGCGAAGTCCGATTGCGGGCGGGATAGAAACGTCGCGCCGCTGCATAGTCTTGCGCCCGACGGTAGATCACGCAATCGCGCACGAAATCGCAGACCTGAGCGGCCGCGCGCCGGACCGAGAAGCCTTCGTCCGAATAGGCGCGCTCCATCGCCGCGCGATAGATCTCTATCCGAGCAAAGAAGGCGCGGTCGACCGGGCTCCAGTCGCCTGCATCGGGTACACGGCCGGCAAAATCCTGCTTGATTTCCTGGTTCAACGCATCAAGCCAGTTCAGCCACCCTTGGAACACCTCGTTCTCGGTGCGGCGCAGCGCGTCCAGCGTGAAATCCGTCCGCTCACCTTCCGGGCGCGTCAGGCCCAAATGGAGGCGCACGACGTCGACTGTCTTTGGGCTCAGAACCTCCTTGCCCCAGACCGCATGGCGGCAGCTGGTTGAGAACTTCTTGCCGTCGAGCAGGTAGAACTCGTTGACGTGATAGTGGATGCGTGGCGTCCAGTGGGAGAAGACCTCGGCGTAAAGAGCGGGGTAGAGTAGCGCGTGGTAGAACGAATTGTCGAAGCCGAAGAAATGGACAATCTGCCAGTCGTTGCCGGGCATCTCCGCCTTCCAGTCGCGACCCAGCAAGCGGCCGAGCGCCTGAATGTTGTAAAGAAAACCGAAGGCCATTTCCGGCCAGACCCAGATCACTTGCCCCGGGAACCCTTCGGCCGGCAGGCCCCAGTCCGAGGGGTGGGTAATGGGCACTGAAAATTTGCCACGTCGGCGTAGGCGCGCGAAGAGATCCAAGATCCGTAGCGGGACGCCCGACGCCCTTAGATGCCGGTCGATATTGTCGTAGCATCGGTCCAAGGCAAGTTCTGGGCGGCGGACGGAGCCGACCAGCGGCGCCTCGGCAGACTGCCGTGACCGGGCTGCGCCCAAGTCGTGGCAAAGGTTTGGGGCGCCGCATTCCTCGCAGATGTTGCCACCGGCGGAGCCGCCGCAATCGGGGCAAAGGCCGCTAACATCCGGCTCGTAAAGATAGTGGCCTGTCACAGCATCGAAAAGCGCAGGGCTCTGGCGCAGATCTACCGCCGTGCTGCTCAGAAGTCTGCGGAAACACGCGGCTTGAAACTCGCCGTAACCGTCATCGCCCATTGTGGGTTGGAAGCTGTGGACGTCACAATCGAGAAGTGCAAGCGTGGCGCGAATCTCGTCGGCGTAGTAGCGCGCCACGGTTGCAGGCGTCGATTGATCGGCATCGGCGCGTGTCGTGACGTAGCTCTGGTTGTCATCGCTTCCAGTGAGGTGATATGCTTCGACTCCTTTCATGCGCAGGAAACGAGTATAGACGTCGGCGCCGAAATAGGGGCCAGAAAGATGCCCCAGATGCAGATCGCCATTTGGCGTTGGCGGCGTGGAGAAGACGAAGAGCGGCCCGCGTGGAGCCGTGGTCTTTGCAGCGGCATCAAGGGCGGCCTCGCCGTCTCGCCAGTAGACATCGACGAAATCGAGGTCTTCGTTTCCGTCGTTGCGCAGCACATGCGCTTCAAAAGGGTGGAACAGAACGACATCGCCCGCCTCGACCGAGATTTCCCCACGGTCGGTCGTGACCTTGCCCGCGCCAGAGAGGACCACGAAGGCCTCAATTTCGTCGTGTCGATGGGGCTCGGATGTGACGCCGGGTCCAACCTTTCCGAATGAAAACCCCGTGCGAGCGCTTCCCGTTCCAAGCGTGGCCATGTCGATACCGAACGCCCGCGACAGCTCCGTTCGAGAAAACCTGTATTTGCGCATGACGAACCTAAGCTGTTGAAGCAGTGGGATCTTCGGCTGCCAACGCAACAGTCTCCCGTGCAATTTTTGGAGAGAAACGGTAGCCCGACCCGTTGGCGCCCCCGGCCAGGATAATGCAGCTCTGGGCCGCCAGGCGGGCGACGAGGGGGGCGCCAGTCGGGCTGTAGGCGTCACAGAAGACCGCCCTGCGACCACCTCCACAATCCACGTGCCGAAGCGTCGTAACGGGCTGCGGTCGATGCTCCGCGAGCCCGCAAATCAGAACGCCATACTCTCCGCGCATTTTTGAGCGGTCGATCAGTTTCGTGTGCATGCCTCAGCCTGGCTGCGTGAGCTCAATCGCGATAGAAAATGCCATTTGGGGGCTTGAGTTTGTCGAGATCGGCCACTTTGCCCTCGGGCGGGTTAAGGGCGCGCTTAAGCACGTTATATTCAGCGCGGGTCGGTCCACCGGTTGAAGCACGCTGGAATACCAAGTAGAGTGTCCGCCGCGAACGATTGCTTTTGTTCGGTTGTGAGTAGTGCGGTGCGTAATCGTCGAAGATGAAGATGTCGCCAGCCTTCCATACTATGGGTTCCCAGGAGAACATTTCGGCGACTTGAGGATCGATCACCCCACCGGCATCCATGGGAAACACCCCCTTCTTGTGGTTGCCGGGGCTGAAGAAAAGCCCGCCGTTTTCCGGGTCGGAGTCGTCGATGCCTATGGCAACCACCGCATGGACCATCCGGTCGGGGAGTTTGTGTGGAATGTGATAAATGTCCTGATGCGGGAGATAGCCGCCGCTGTCGGGGTAGTGGAAAATCAGCAACTCCTTGAGCCTGCGCGAATCTTCGCCAAGCAAATCCTCGACCGCTGACTTTATGCGCTGATCTTCTAAGAGCAAACGACGCAATGGATCATGGAAGTCGAGAAAATTCTCGATCTTGGAGATGATCTTTCGATTGTCCGTCGTCTTCTCGAACCACATGAGCCATTTATCATCGCTGACATCCCAGCGTGACATATCTTCGACAAAAGTAGAGATATCTTCCTGAGCCGCTGGAGCGAAGAACCTTTCAAGCCTGACGTATCCGTCTTTCTGCCACTTTTCTCTTTGTGCATCAGTCAACATGCGAAAAGCCTCCTGTTGGAAAGACTGGTTGGTCGGACATCCCAATTAGAGCAGTCGGACGCTGGTCAACACGGAAACGGACTCACGTCATGTGGGACGGCGATGCTAAGTGCGTTCCGCTCCGGCGGATATTCTCCGCAGAAGCTCGGCGCGAGACTGCCTATGTCAGGCTCAGCCGGGTCCAGGGGTTCCGTAAACTGGGCCGGATCAATCGCTTCACCCGGTCCAGCCACGACACGCATCGCTAAAGGCCGGCACCATCCGCTGACCGCCGACCCAGCCATGGCCGCCAAGACCACGGCGCTCTTTCGAGTGAGCGACCTGGTACGGTCTTGACAACCGTAGGGGGAATGCACCCCCCCAGAATAATGCGATGCGCCGCTTGGTCCAAGGGCTTGTTCGGTCACGATGATTTCGGAGAAGCCTCCGGCCTTCGCCGCAGCGGAGGCGGACATCATTCCTAGGATGCCACCGCCGATGATCAAAAGTCTACGAGTCATATCCCGCTGCCCATTTCTTCGGCTGCGGGGGCGGGCCAGCTCTCGATCGAGGTATGGCTGATGAAGCCAGGATGCTCGGGGTTCGCGCATGGCGCGCGCCCAAGAAGGCTATCGAGGATGCGGCGCGCGCGCCAGGCCAGCAGGCTTAGGTTCGGATCGGCCAGGCCGCGCTGCCCGAGGCTCGCGTTTTGTACGAAGATGCGTCTGTCACCCGGTCCGTCCCAGCTCACCGAAAAATCCTCGCGAATAGCTAATTCATTGTCGATCTGCTCCAGCCGGTGCGCGATGGGTTCCAAGAAGTCTGGCACCGCGTTCTCGTAACCGGTGGCCAGGATGACGATGTCAGCCGTGACTTCTTCGACCTCGACCATGCCGTGCTGCAGGGTCAGCCTGTGACCCGCGCCGGCGTTGAGGCAGTGCGAGACGGTGCAGCCCGGCCGCAGTGTGATGTCGGATCGGTTTGGCTCGAAAAATGCGTGGCGGTACAGCGCCTGATAGATCGCGCGCAACGTGCTTTCCGAAATGCCGTCCGAGGCAAGCACGAAACGCCGCAGGAGCAGCTTACGCTGCGACTCGCTCATCGCCGCGAAACGATCCGAAAAGCAGGGCATGAACAACTCGTTTGTGAACGGGCTGTTGTCCAGAGGCAGATAGTTTTCGCGCTGCGAGACCCAAGTGATCGAGGCAGGCCGCCGTTCTTTCGGCAGGCCGACAAGATGCAACATCACCTCGGCTCCCGACTGGCCTCCGCCGACCACGCAGACATGCTTTCTCCGCACCTCAGGGTGGATGTGCAGTAAAACAGATGAGTGGAACAGGTTGCGTCCAATCCAGCCCTGAAACTGAGGCGGAATTTGCGCCTGCTTGCCAATGCCGACCACGACGTTTCTGGCGCCGAGAACCGCCTTATCCGTCCGCACCCGAAACTCGCCGTCAAAGCGGATTTCGTGCACGGTCTCGCCGCCATGGACAAGTGGGTTCCTGTGGAAGGCCCAGTTCAGGTACTGCTCAAACTCAGCTCTGAACACAGCCTCGAACTGTGCGTTCAGGAAGTGGTACAGACGCCCGTTCTCGTACAGGTAGTTTACGAAAGTGTAGGCTGATCGCGGATTCACCAGCGTGACCAGATCCTTGAAGTGGCTCACCTGGAGCTCTGAGGAATCGAAAGCGATGCCTGGATGCCAGCGGAAGTCGACCTGCCGATCCAGGAACAGTGCCCCTTGCCCAACTTGCTCGTGTATCTGACACGCAAGGCTCAAATTAGACGGCCCAGCACCGACCCCAACGCAAGATAACTCCACTTGCTTTCCTCCTATAGAGTCTTCCCACTAGGCGCTTGTTCGCGGCGAATATCGGCCATAGCCATTGGGCCCCCTCGCGGACGTTTCGATCCCCGGTGCCGACGGATTTGCGAGAATTGTCCTGCGGGTTGTCGAATGTAGACCCGAGCATTCCAGCGCGGTGACAATCGACGGGTCATGCCGGCGACGTGGGTTGGGGCCATCAACGTATATCCTTTCCGCCCGCCTCGATGACTGCGTCGCCGTTACGCGAGACGCTTTCCAGGCCCATCAGGTGTTTGAAGCCGGCCGAGGCGCCCGCCTCGACCATGACGCGCCGGCCTTTCGCCGGCTTGGTGGCAGGCAAGAGCGCGGGTTTCAATGCGGCGACGGCATTTTCGGTGCGCATGATCATGGACGACCTCTCGCTGATGCGTTCGCAGAATCCCGTGCATGGGCCGTGCCAGAGAAGGAAAACCTTGTTAAACAGTGGGTTGGCGGATTTGCGATCCTGTCGGAAACCCGACATTGAGGGGGGACGCCTACCGGCGGCGCCCGATTTGCACGTCGATGTCGCCTTTTCCGAATAGCTAATCGGGCACCTTCTGCACCGAATACTTCTCATGGAGACCGGCACGAAGCCTTCATGAACGGACAGTGCATAACCTGGTGTCTCTGCCGGACAGATCGCGATATGCCGTCTCCCATCGAGGTCGGCAGTTGTAAGAGCTGCCAAATCCTTCGCCCTATCGTGCCGTTGCACTGGCTCGATCCCGACATCCTCGGAGGCGGCGATCATGAAGAGTGACGCAATCTCATGTCCGCCGCGACGCCTCTCTCATGAGGAAGCAATTCTGTGTGTTGGTGTCGGATCGATGCTCTTGATGACATGGTTGCGGATGGGCGCATGCCCAGACCTGAGCGCATCAATGATTGCGCGATCTGGGACCTTCACCCTTCACCAACTGGATTGTCGAACTCTGTAAAGATAGCGGGAAGGAGAATTGCGTTCTGACCACTCTGCCGGTTCCAAAAGCACGACGCCATTCGGTCCCTGCGACTCAATCCAGGCGGAGGGATGAGGCCGCACAGCAGTCTTTTGCGCGCCCACCGGTCGGCCAGGATGGAGCCGTCGTAAACGCAGTTATTCGATGATCGCCGCCGCGGAGTCCTCAGGCTGTGCCGCGCACGACACCAGCGGCGTAGTGGTCGTCGATCGCCCCGTCGCCGATGTCGATCCGAAGCTCGGCCAGTTTCGCGGTGAGCTTCATTGCAATTCCGCCGTGCCCACCGAGCTCGCACAGGAGGTTCTATCAGGCGGTCACGGCTGCACTCGTTGTCGGGTCTTCGACAAAGTCGGACATGAGACACACCGCAATCAGAGCCATGTCATTGTTGTGAAATGATTTTCCCGTTTGGCACGACACGTGCAAGGCTATCCGCAAACGCGCTGCGGCAAGGACTGAGGAGAAATCATGCCATGATCAAGCTCGCCGAACATGCGGTCGCAGCCGCGAAAACTGGCCTTTCCGAGCCGACAGGACGTTGCGGCTGTTTTCCAGTCGACATCATTCTTCACGTTATCCGGACATGACCGTATTCGATTTCCGCCCAACGCTGAATGCTCCGTACGATGATCCCCATCTTTGGCTCGAAGATGTAGAAGGAGAACAGACACTTGCCTGGGCCGCCAGCCAGTCGGCCAGGACCCTGAGGCACTTCGGTGGAACACAGTTCGATCGCGACCACGAGGCCCTGACAGCGATCTTCGACCGTCCTGACAAGGTTCCCGTGATCACGCGCCGCGGTCAGTACCTCTACAATTCTGGCAAGATGCCGGAAATCCGCACTACTATGGCGCCGGGACCACCCTTGCCGCCTATCCGCCGATCCTGCTCGCCACCACGAAGCGGGACGACCGCGTCCCACCCGGGTCACGCGCGTAAGACGGCCGCAAAGCTGCAGGCCTTTGGTTATCCCGCTTACTTCTAAGTGAGTACAGGTCGATGATTGCGAGCACGGCGCAAATAATGGGTGCGCGGTCCCACGCAAACTGCGCATGCAGCGCTCCGCCAGTCACGCAATTCGAACAAGACTTTTCGTAGTTCAGTGCATCATTTCTAAACAGCAAGGAGAGAATATCATGGCGAGAAACCAAATGCGCGCGGCACGGGGAGTAACAGCGGCCGTTTTCCTCATCGTGATGGGACAGCAGGCCGTCGCGGCGGACCTTGCGCAAGCCGCGAGCGTCCCGCAGGCGGGAGCCTCGGTCACGGAAGCGCCAAGCCCTTGGCAGATCCGCCTGCGTGCGTTGGGGGTCGTCACTGAGGATTCGGGCTACGTCAAAGCAGTGCCCGGCTCCGATCTTTCCTATTCGAACACGGTGACGCCGGAACTCGATATCTCCTATTTCTTCACGGACAACATCGCCGCCGAGCTCATACTCGGCACCACCTATGCAAACATCGGGGGCCAAGGAGCGATCGGCGGGCTGGGCAAGATCGGCAAGGTTTGGCTGCTGCCGCCTACGCTCACATTGCAGTATCATGTTACCAATTTCGGCGCTTTCAAGCCCTATGTTGGTGCCGGCGTGAACTACACGATATTCTATAACCAGGATGTCGGCAGCGCCGACGCTCTCAAGGTTAGGGACACGTTCGGCGCCGCGCTGCAGGTCGGGTTCGACTACATGGTGGATCAGCATTGGGGCGTCAACTTCGACGTGAAGAAGCTTTTCCTCAAGCCAGACTTCGACGTCACGGTCGACGGCGCGAAGCTGACGGGGAAGGCTGCGCTCGATCCGTGGTTGATAGGCGCAGGTGTCACCTACCGCTTCTGATACGCAACGCGAAGGCGGCCCTGCTGACAGCCGATCTGAAATGAAGGGCGCCTCGGGCGCCCTTTCCACGCCGGCGGTGCACGGCGAGTCGACCCGGATCGATTAGAGGGGTGGGGCCTTGTAACCCTTGGGTGGGGAGGTGTCCGAATCGGAGGAATGTTCTGATCAACTTCATGCGATGACCATCCAACGCATAGCAGCCGATTGTCGGGGATACTTGAAGAAGCCGTTGTTAAGAGTGGGCGTCCCCGCCTGCACCCGACCAGGTACTTGCCAGTAGCAGCCGACAGGCTGCCCCGCGCCAGGGGCGCGAAGCCGAACGGGGCAAGATCGCTGAAGCCTGCCGAAGAAGACCGGGCGCGGTTCACGAGCAGCCGGGGGGGGCCGCAGGGGGCGCGGGGCGGCTGGGTATATATTGTGTGTGGGGTGGCGTGGGGGGGTTTTTGGTGG
>NZ_JAMYOL010000021.1:0-89421 GCF_040319815.1 Mesorhizobium sp. M0854 | reverse complement strand
CCCCCCCCCATATTTTTTTTAAATTTACCCCCCCCCCCCTAACAAAAAACCCCTAATTTGTGCGGCCGGCTTCTTTTTTTAAACATCCACTTAATTTCCGCCCGGGGGGGGGGGGGGGGGGGGCGCCCCCGCGCCCTTTCCTACCCTATCGGATGCTCACTTTCTCACACGGGCAAAGCCAATTGGCCGCATCTGCCGCGTCCTTCTCGCTCGGCGGCTGCTGCCCCGCCGTTCCCACTGCGTGCCAAGATATCGCCCCCGGGCTGCCAACCGCGTTGCCGCTGTCGTCGTTGCGCTGACGGCGGGTAGCGGCGCGGCGCCCGGATCGAAGAAGGATTGTCATCGGCAAGACCGCAGTCCGGAGGGGAGAGGCCGGCCAGGGCGGATTTGAGCCGGATTGGTCGAGAGAGAGGGCCGCCCGGTTCATTCCCGTTCCGCTCTCCTCGAGGTTTTCTCCATGCTTGATGTTTCTTCGAAGACTGCCGCTCCGGCAGTGCCGCTTCCGCTTGTCTCATCCCCGGCTGTCGAACCAGCTGCCGCCATCCACAGCGCGGCGCAGTTTCTTCTGCCCCATCTCGAACGCGGTCAGCGCGTCGACGTCTCGAGCCTTCGCTCCGCCATGGAAGCTGCCTTCGCTGCCTCCGATGCGTCCGGCGCATGGGACTGGAAATCAGCCTATGACGCTTGCGAAGTCGCGACGGTGCTGTTCCTGCGCAAATACGGAAAGTCGCTTTTCCGCAAAGCCGGTTCTCCGGCCGCCGCACTTCCGATGCTGGGCAAGATCGCCGGCCTGTTCCCAATGCACACGCGCCGCTCCGAAGAGACCGAAGCGCTTCAGCAGTTCAGCACCCCCATTCCGCTCGGTCTGGCGGCCGTGACTGCCGCGGCAATCACCCCTGCCGACCGCGTGCTGGAGCCCTCCGCCGGCACCGGGTTACTTGCTATTCTGGCCGAGATCAGCGGCAGCACACTGCTGCTCAACGAACTGGCCGAGGCCCGCGCCGGGCTTCTCTCGTTGCTCTTTCCGGCCATCCCCGTCACTCGCTTCAACGCAGCGCAGATCGATGATTATCTCGATCCCGGCATTGCACCAAGCGTCGTGCTGATGAACCCGCCGTTCTCGGCGCTTGCTAACGTCAGCGGCCGCATGCCCGACGCCGCCTACCGCCACGTCGCCTCTGCGTTGGCCCGGCTCGCCGAGGGGGGACGGCTTGTCGCAATCACTGGGGCAAATTTTTCCCCAGAGCTGCGCGTCTGGCGCGAGTCCTTCGTCAGGCTCCAGGAGCGCGGTCGCGTGGTGTTCACCGCCGCGATCGACGGCGCCGTCTACGCCAGGCATGGCACCACCGTCGAGACCCGGCTGACCGTCATCGACAAACTGCCGGCCGACAATCCAGGCATCTTTCCAGCATCAGCCGGAACGGCGCCCGATGTCGCGACACTGATCGCCAGGATTGGCGAGCACGTTCCCGCACGGCTGCCGGTCAGCGCTTCGGCTTTTGCGCCCGCCGTCAAGGCACTGGGGCCCGCAGCGCGCACGGTGCGCGGTGATCTCGCCAGATCCACCGCTTCCTCTCCGGTGCGCAGCCTCGCCGAGCCGGAAGGCGCCGAGCTTGCCTACGAGACTGTGGACTGGAGGCCTGCCGAAAGTAGGCACATCACCGATGGCATCTATGAGGAGTACGGGTTGCAGGCGATCCGCATTCCGGGCGCCCATCCGCATCCGACCAAGCTGGTTCAATCGGCGTCCATGGCATCCGTTGCTCCGCCGAAGCCGAGCTACCGGCCGATTCTTCCTGCCAAGGTTGTCAGCGACGGCCTCTTGTCCGACGCGCAGCTAGAAACAGTCATCTATGCCGGCGAGGCCCATTCGGAGTTCCTCGCCGGTTCCTGGACGGTGGACGACACCTTCGATCTTGTCTCTGCCGCGCGCGACGATGCCGCGCACGTCGTGCGATTCCGCCGGGGCTTCATGCTCGGCGACGGGACGGGCGCCGGCAAGGGCCGCCAGTCGGCCGGCATCATCCTGGATAGTTGGATGCAGGGCCGCCGCAAGGCAGTGTGGATCTCCAAATCCGACAAGCTGATCGAAGACGCCCAGCGCGACTGGTCTGCTCTCGGCATGGAGCGCCTGCTGGTCACGCCGCTGTCGCGGTTCCCGCAGGGCAAGGCCATCCGCCTCGATCAAGGGGTCCTATTCACCACCTACGCCACGCTGCGCTCCGACGAACGCGGTGAGAAGGTCTCGCGCGTGCGGCAGATCGTCGAATGGTTGGGCACCGACTTCGACGGAGTGATCATTTTCGACGAGAGCCATGCCATGCAGAACGCCGCAGGCGGCAAGGGAGAACGCGGCGACGTCGCCGCCTCACAGCAGGGACGCGCCGGGCTCCGCCTCCAAAATGCCCTGCCGAACGCCCGCGTCGTCTACGTCTCGGCGACGGGCGCAACCACCGTCCACAACCTCGCCTACGCGCAGCGTTTGGGCCTATGGGGTGGTGAGGATTTGCCCTTCGCGACCAGGGCCGAATTCGTCGAGACGATCGAGGCTGGCGGCGTTGCCGCCATGGAAGTGCTCGCCCGAGACCTTCGCGCACTCGGTCTCTATACGGCCCGATCGCTCTCGTACGATGGTGTCGAATACGAGCTGGTCGAGCACCAGCTTACCCCCGAGCAGACCCGCATCTACGACGCCTATGCCGGAGCGTTCAGCGTCATTCATAACAATCTCGACGCCGCGATGCGGGCCGCCAACGTCACAGGCGAGACCGGGACACTGAACCGTCAGGCAAAGTCGGCTGCACGTTCGGCATTCGAGAGCACGAAACAGCGCTTCTTCGGGCATTTGCTCACCGGCATGAAGACGCCGACCCTGATACGCTCGATCGAGCGCGATCTCCATCAGGGCCATGCCGCCGTCATCCAGATCGTCTCGACCGGCGAGGCACTGATGGAACGGCGCCTCGCGGAAATTCCAACCGAGGAATGGAACGACGTTCGCGTCGATATCACGCCGCGCGAATATGTCCTCTCGTATCTGCAGCATTCGTTCCCGGTGCAACTCTACGAGCCGTTCACCGACAGCGAAGGCAATTTGTCGTCACGTCCGGTCTATCGCGACGGCCAGCCCGTGGAGAGCCGCGAAGCGGTCGCCCGCCGCGATCGCCTCATCGAGCAACTCGCTTCGCTGGCCCCCGTCCCGGGGGCACTCGATCAGATCGTACAGCGCTTCGGCACCGACCTCGTAGCGGAAGTGACAGGCCGGTCGCGCCGAATCGTGCGCAAGACCAGCACTCGAGGCATCGATCGCCTTGTCGTCGAAAATCGCGCCGGATCGGCCAATCTCGCCGAGGCACAGGCATTCATGGATGACTGTAAGCGCATATTGGTGTTTTCCGACGCCGGTGGCACTGGCCGCAGCTATCACGCTGATCTCACTGCGAAGAACCGCCGCCTTCGAGTTCACTATCTGCTCGAGCCGGGCTGGAGGGCCGATGCCGCCATCCAGGGCTTGGGGCGCACCAACCGCACGAACCAGGCGCAGCCGCCGCTGTTCCGGCCGGTTGCGACCGATGTGAAGGCTGAGAAGCGCTTTCTCTCGACGATAGCCCGGCGGCTCGACACATTGGGCGCCATTACGCGCGGCCAGCGCCAGACCGGTGGCCAAGGCCTATTTCGCCCTGAGGACAATCTGGAGTCGCACTATGCCCGCGACGCGTTGCGGCAGCTTTACCTGCTGCTGGTTCGCGGCAAGGTGGACGGCTGCTCACTCCAGATGTTCGAGGAAGCGACCGGCCTCACACTGACGGATTCCACCGGCATCAAGGACGAACTGCCGCCGATCACGACCTTCCTCAATCGGCTGCTGGCGCTTACCATTGCGCTTCAAACCGCCCTGTTTACGGCCTTCGAACAATTGCTAAATGCGAAAATCGAGGGCGCCATCGCCTCCGGTGCCTACGACATCGGCTTGGAAACACTGCGTGCGGAGAGCGTCGTCGTCACCGAGCGACGCGTCATCCATGTCCATGCCGCCACCGGTGCGGAAACGCGACTGCTGACCATCGCCCAGCGCAAGCGCAATCGACCCGTTTCACTTGCCGATGCCCTTGCCCAGCTTCACGATCCCCGCGCGAAGCTCCTGGTCAACAACCGATCCGGCCGCGCCGCCGTACAGGTGCCAGCGCCCGCACTCATGCTCGACAACGGCGAGATCGAATGGGGCGTCCGGCTGATCCGGCCGATGGAGCACCATCAGGCCTCACTGAAGATGATGGCGGAGAGCCACTGGGTTGAGGCTGAGCAGGCTGCATTCGCTGACGCCTGGGGTGTCGAGTCGGCTGACGTGCCCGAATTCACGGACAGCACTATCCATGTCGTTGCCGGCATGCTGCTGCCGATCTGGAAGCGTCTGCCCAGGGAATTCTCACGTGTGTACCGGCTCCAGACTGACGATGGCGAGCGCATCATCGGTCGTCAGGTCCCGCCAGCATGGATCGCGGGCGCACAGGCAACAAGCTCGTCTTCCATCACAGCCAGTGACGCTTTCGTTGCGCTTCTGGGCGGTCGAACGATCCTGGACCTCGCCGATGGTCTGCAGCTTCGGCGCAGCCGCGTCATGGGCGTCAGCCGAATCGAGCTGACGGGCTTCAACGACACTATGCGTGACCGTCTTTCGGCTTACGGCCTCTTCCGAGAGATCATCTCCTGGAAGCTGCGCATGTTCGTGCCGGCCGACGCATCTGGACCCGCAATTCTGGGCAAGCTGCTGAAGGGTTATCCAGTCCAGCGCATCGACACGCGGGAGGATGCGTGATGGCCCGCCACGATGCGTCAGAACTGGCGCACCGGCTCAGCCGGCAGGCTGAGGCGGTTTGTCGCTACTATCTTTCGAACGGGCATCGCGAGGGCCGCTACTGGCTTGTCGGCGATGCGCAAAACACGCCGGGCCGCTCAATGTTCGTGCGGCTCGTCGGGTCAGCAAACGGAAAAGGAGCAGCCGGCAAATGGGCCGATGCGGCGACTGGCGAGCATGGCGACCTTCTAGACGTCATCCGCGAAAGCCGCGGCTTCAGCAACTTCAAGGACGTTGCGAATGAAGCAATGACTTTTCTCGGCTTGCCGCATCCCGAACCAGAGCAGATTTCTCCCCGGCCGAAATCGGTAGACACGCGATCCGGATCATCGGAAGCAGCGCGTCGGCTGTTTGCGATGTCGCAGCCGATTGCGGGTACGGTCGTAGAGGCGTATCTGCGCAACCGCAGTATTACCGCTTTGCACGGGACCGGAAGCCTGCGTTTTCACCCGCGCTGCTACTACCGGCCCAACGAACAAGCGCCGACTGAGACCTGGCCGGCGATGATCGCTTCAGTCACCGATCTCGACGGCCATTTGACTGGCGCACATCGCACATGGCTTGATCCTTCCGGCTGGGGCAAGGCACCGGTCGGTACGCCGAGGCGCGCAATGGGCGATCTTCTTGGTCACGCGGTTCGCTTTGGCCTGCCGGGCGACGTCATGGCGGGCGGCGAAGGCATCGAGACCGTCTTGTCGCTTCGGTGCATCCTGCCCGATATGGCTATGGCAGCGGCACTCTCGGCCGCCCATCTTGCTGCCATGCTGTTCCCCCTCACGCTGAGACGGCTCTACATCGTGCGCGACGCCGATCCAGCCGGTAATGGCGCGCGTGACACCTTGATCGAAAGAGCGAATGCTGCCGGGATCGAGCCGGTCGTGCTCTCGCCGGCACTTGGGGACCTCAACGAAGATCTCTGTACGCTAGGCGTGGATGCCGTTCGAGCAGCAGTCCGTGTTCAGCTCGCCCCGCAGGACATCGCCCGTTTCATGGCAGTGGCGGGATAACTCGGAACGAACAGCCTGTCCGCTGTCGCTTGCATCACTGGATGCTCCTGAAGTCGGAGAGAACCGCGCCTGCGGGCCTTCGAGAGGGCGATCGGCCAGCAAACGACCCGGACCCGCAATGTCTCCGGCCGACTATTTTCCGGCGCGCTCCCCAACGGAGCGCTTTCCATCGCGAAGCAAAATAGCCGGCCTTCACCCTCCTCCGCTGACACTCCGGCCCTTCGCTTCGCTGCGGGTGCAGGTCCGTCCCGTTCGCCGGCTTCCGTCGCCATGAAGGCCGCGAGGGTCGCGGTCCAACCGGCGGAGCATCCAATGAGCGAGCATGACGACTACGAACCACAGCACTCGTCTTCACCCATCGACCACGTCCTCACCGAACTCCAGCTCTATGGCTACCGTCCCTTCGTGGATGAGCCTGATCCTCGACCGCTTCCAGAGGGCCACTGCGTCGCCGGCGCGATCGCCGACATCTTCGACGCCCTCATCGTGGCACTGCAAGACACTCGCCTCGAGCCCGATCTCGACGATCTTCTGTGGTCGACCGTCAACATCTTTCACCGCGCCGCAGATCGGATCGAGCGCGAACTCGATCACAACGAGCAGGCGCAACGCCGCAGCCAGCGTGAGCAGGACGGCAGCGAAGTGAAATCCGTCGAGCTGGAACGCCTGACGGCCGAAGGGCAGACGCTGATCGAACGCCAAAGCGCCTTCGAACTGATGCGTGATCAGGCCGCGGAGCACTACGAGCGCCACACCGGATCGAGTTGGCGACCGCGCAGCGGATCGATGGTCAACCATCGCAACATGACCTCTGCGCTGATCGACAGCCGCGATTTTCTCAGCGCCAAGAAACGCGCCTCGCAGGAAGTCCTTCTGCCACCTGGCCCGAAAATCGCCTTCACCGCTGGGCTCGACTTCAATGACCACCAGCTGATCTGGGCCAAGCTCGACCAGGTCCACGCCAGGCATCCCGACATGGTATTGATGCACGGGAAATCGCCGAAGGGTGGCGAAAGGATCGCCTCCTGTTGGGCAGACCGTCGCAAGGTACCCCAAATCGGCTTTGCCCCTGATTGGACAAAGCATGCCAAAGCCGCCCCGTTCAAGCGCAATGACGCAATGCTGGAGGCGCTGCCGATAGGCGTGATCGTCTTTCCCGGGACCGGAATTCAGGACAATCTTGCAGACAAGGCAAAGAAGCTCGGCATCCCAGTCCTCGACTTCCGCCCCAAGGGAGGCGGCACGTAAGCGCTGCCCGCCCCTACCCTTTTTTCGATTGTGCGATACGGCCGCGATCGGGCAGCGCGTACTGTATTTGCAGCTCGCTGGAGTGCTTGGCCCAGGATGCCGGATCTCCGGCTCCAGCGCCGTCCGTCTTTTTGCGATGCTCAAGTCCGCGCCCTAGCAAAGGCGCGCGACGCCGTCACGCTTGCCGTCAACGTTTCAGCTGCGTCGCAGCTGGCATCACAGCTGCGAATAAACGACGCCCGTTCAACCGAACAGGGCCTGGATCTGGGCGAACTCACCGAACAACCGGCGTGGGCAGGATGCTTTTTTTGGCCGTCGCATTGTTAGCGTCGTCGCTGACACGGCATCACGCGACGCACAGTTCGAATCCACCACGGCGTTCCGACCCGTTCTAAAGATAGCGCATATCCGGTGGTGCACGTCAGCCGTGACTTGAACCATCACGTGCGTGTCTTATTCGCGTTGCTGACAACAGCTTGCGACTTCGCGATCCCGTACAGAGGAGCATCGACGCCGGTGACCGTCGTAGCCAGGATTTCGCCAGCGACGGTATCGCCAGGTTCTCCATTGATGTCTCTATCTGGTGGGCCGCTCCAAACGGCCTCTTTAATGGGCTGATCTGGCCGAAGGTCGGCTGCGCCTCGATCGCCTAAGCCGCAATGGCGCCAATCGACTTTCTTCCCCTGCCGGCTGCGCCGTCATTCCTCGCCAAACAACAAAGTCGCTTGGCTGCCATCCTCCGCTGGCGCTGCGGTCGCAAGCGATGCGGCGTCGATCGCCTGCGGCCCGCCGATCGCCATCGAGGCCGCAATGGTGCGGGCTCGAAACAGAGTTCAAGGAGAAAACTCATGGCGATAATCGGAAGCTTCAAGAGGACCGGCAACAACGAGTTCACCGGCGAAATCGTCACCCTCTCGCTCCAGGCCAAGAACGTCCGCATCATCCCCGAGGCCAACCGCTCTGGCGACAACGCCCCCAGCCACCGTGTCTTCGTCGGGCGGGTCGAGATCGGCGCCGCCTGGTCCAAGCGCTCCAATGAAGGCCGCGACTTTCTCGGCCTGAAGCTGGACGATCCGAGCTTCACCGCTCCGATCTACGCCAACCTCTTCAACGATGAGCAAGGCGAAGACTACAGCCTCATCTGGTCCCGCCCCAACGGCCGCCGCAACGCGGAGTAAAGCCCCGACCAAGGCTCCGCCCGGACGAACAGGGCGGGGCCGTCCTCCTTTTCACGACAAGATGAGCGCAGTCGCTGCGCAACGAGCTCCGTCGGACTTCGGGGCGACTACCTGTCGTGTTCGCGACTGGAGACTTCATTCCTGCATGTCGCCTCGCCGATCATCGAAAATTCGAGGTGTTTCCCGCGTCAACTCACGGTGCCGATTTTCTGATCAACTCGCATGGGTCCACATTCAGCGCAGTTGCGATCCTCCCAAGAACACTGATGCTGGCCGAGACCCGAGCGCGCTCGATCGATCCGACGTAACGCATGCTCAGTCCAGAGCGGGCGGCCAGTTCCTCCTGCGTCACGTTCTGGTCATGGCGCAGACGACGCATGTTGGCCGCCATGATCTCCTTGAGATTCATGGCGGATTAGGGACCAGAAAGGGAACTATCGTTCTAGGAATGATCGTTCCTATTCGCTATGATTGGTGCTCGATCTAAAGGACGGCTCCTTCGAGATCGCGATCGAAATATGAACGGTCAAATACCATGCTTAAACCGCTGCTCGATCCTGATGTCGCCGACATTGCGCCGGATGCCTCGGTCCTGACCGGCTATGACGAGGAGCGTCTGCTCACCTACATTCGCCTGCTTGACGCGGCGGCGGAAGATGCCGATTGGCGAGAGGTGGCCAGGATCGTCTTGCATATAGACCCGGAGCAGGAGCCGGAACGAGCGTTCCGGTCCTGGGAAACCCATCTTGCCCGCGCGCGATGGATAACGACCAGCGGCTACCGATATCTTCTCGCTGGCGGCGCTCCGCACTGACGCGGCCGGCGCTCCACTTTGCTGAGTCGGCATAATGGTTTGTCGACTCTCCAACTATTCAACTTCCTTATCCGCCGGGAATGTTGACGCCGACGCCTCACATCCGGGTACGCGGAGAGGACAGGAACAGTGCAAGGCGATTGGACCGATCCGGCGGCGTATGCACACATGTGCAGCTACCAGGCTACGGAGTTCGCTGCCGAGTATCTGATCCGGAATGACGAATTCGTGGCAGAGTGCAGCCAGCTTGCATCGCAACTCGCTGGTTCTGGAGAACCTGCCGGTCAGCCCGATCTCGCCGCCCGTTGGGGCGCGCGATTTCAAAACTGCCGGTGCCGGAGTTCCGAAAGCGGACAATATCATCTGGACGGAACAGGCCTCGCCGCGCGTGCTCCGGGTCATGCAGGTATCCGCATCCCATCAAACAGTTCGACCTTCCAGCCTTGCCGGAGCCAGCGTTTGGCCGCAGGACGAAGGCCTTCACATTACTTGGTCTACCTTAATTGGGAAAAGTCATCTCGTCGCTGATGACCGCGCCGGTGAATTCAACGCTATCCTTCTGCCGCTCGACGCTGCATTCGAGACGCGGCTCGATGCAGCGCGCCGGTTCTGGCGCGCACTGAACGGCCGGGCAGGAAGTTCATCTTACGGCGCGCTGCCGCAACAGACCAAGACCAGGCATATCCTCAATTTACGCGCACATGATGGTCACCGCACGGGTGCAACGTATCGTCAGCTCGCGGAGGTGCTGTTTTCGCAAGAGCCGATTGTGCCGCGAGATTGGCGTGATCATCATCTCCGCCACAAGGTCCGAGCTATCTTACGCCGTGCAGCTTTTTTAGTCGCCGGCGGCTATCGCGATCTTCTCTTCTACCCCCACAACCGCAGCGAAAAGTCCGGCCGCCGAAGTCCTTCTTCGGGGTAGCAAAGGGGTAGCAAAAACGCGCCCCCCAATCTTTGCCCTCCCTCGCCTTTCCTCATTTCGATCATGGTCTACTTCGCGCGTCCCGGCAGGCCAGGACGACAGCAGAACCGAATGGAGATCGAGCGATGTCGAAGGGTCCCGCGGACGCGCCCCAAAAGTATTTGCGCACGAAGGAGGCAGCACCCATCGTCGGGCTCTGCGCCCGCACACTCGAAAAGCACCGGACCTACGGCACCGGCCCAAAATACCGGAAGGTCGGCGGGCGCGTTCTCTACGACATCAACGACCTGCACGCCTGGATAGAGCTGGGCGCACGCACCTCCACCAGCGATGCCAATGCGACCTATGTTCCGCCGGCAAAACCCCATGCAGCCCGCGCGCCCGCCTATGTCGGCCGGCGCGACCGCAGCACCTGATCTGTGGCGCACCGAAAATGCAGTATCGCGAGACCGTTCAGCAGCAATTTGCGCTGTCTTATATCCCCTCAACCGGCTTCCCTCCACGCGGCACGCGGGACGTCGTGGCGCGGCAGCTCGTCTTATTGGTGAAATCCCGCCACCTGACACCGATCCACCCTCATGCGGGCGAAGAACCGACCTGCGTTGAGGCGGCAAGTGTGCACGGCATGGCAACGATTTGGAACGCTGCCATCCTGGTCTGGGCTGCGTCGCAAACCATCCACGCGCAAGCCAGGAGATTGCAACCGCGCCGCTTGGTAGCGGCGAAACAGCAGCAAATCCTGACCTTCATGTCGCCGCGTCAACGGCGGCACGTCCACAGCCGGATAGCCGCACGCGAGCAGCCGAGTCCATACGCCGGCAAGCGTCGTAAAGCTTTCCTGCTGCGCCCCGGGATCGAGTCATGAGCAGACGCACAAAGATCATCGCCACCATGGTTGGCGGCGCAGTGCTCGCCGCGGCGCCGGCATGGATTAGCCATCCGCCGCTGTCCATCTGGAACGCATCGGCGAGCATCCCCGTCGGGCTCTATCGCGTCCAGCCGGCCGACAAAATCGGTATTGCCAATATCGCCGTCATCATACCGCCCGAGCCATTGGCGGCCTTCATGGCAAGACGCGGCTATCTGCCGAAAAAAGTGCCGCTCCTGAAGCGTGTTTTGGCACTCGGGGGCGCAACCGTCTGTCGCCAAGGCACAATGATCATCGTCAACGGCAAGACGTATGGACATGCGCGCGAGCGTGACAGTCGTGGTCGATCCCTGCCCATCTGGCAGGGCTGCCGCGACGTTGCCGAGGCCGACGTCTTCCTTATGAACCCGGGTGCAGCCGACAGTTTTGACAGCCGCTATTTCGGCCCGCTCCCGCTCTCATCGATAGTTGGCCGCGCGGTTCCCGTCTGGACCACGGAGCGCACCACTCCGGTACTGGATATCACCAACGATCCCTCGCTAGCGAGCCGTGAGGGCTCGGCTCGACGCGCACCAACACTCAGAAAGGAGCACTGCAATGACCCAGATCGGAACCTTCACGCGCAATGATGACGGCTTCTTCGGCAATCTCTCCACGCTAACAATCGAGGCGAAGATTGCCATCCTGCCTGCCGAGAAATCCAAAACCGAAAACGCGCCCGACCATCTGATCTATTGCGAAGGGATGGCGGTCGGTGCGGCTTGGGACCGCGCCGGAGACAAGGCTGGGGATTACCTCTCCGTCTCAATAGACGACCCGTCCTTTACGCAGCCGATCCGCGCCAAGCTGTTCCGGTCCGATGCAGAGAACAGCGTCTGGAGCCTGCACTGGAAGCGATCTTCGAAGCGCGACGGGCGAGGCTGAACAGATGCTTCTGGAGCCCTTCGACGAATCTTTCTCGCCAACCCTTTTGATCCATTGCGCGCCGGTGAAAACCTTCGACCCGACCGCCCGCGAGGCAGCCAAGAGGAGGCCGGACACTTGCTTGTGGCTGCGGACACCGATTTCATCACAGCTTTGGCAAAGCCGGTTCGATTGGCGAGCCCCTGCCCTTAACGGAAGCGAACACCGTCGCAGGCTGGCAGCGCATCGGTTCTGCGGTCTGCGGGACGCAGCCCACAGAGGCATGACGACGTTTGCCGCATGTGTCATGCTCGGCTTCGTGGCGCCCGAAACTGGTGCAGCGGCTTCCTGTGCTGGTGAACGGCCGGCGCACTCCGAGTCGACGATCTTGTCGGCTGGCCCGTGGTCGCGGCATATCCGGGAAGCGTCAAAACGCTTCGCCATTCCAGAGCAGTTGCTGCGCGGCGTTATGCATGTTGAGAGCGTCGGCGATGTTCGTGCGCTTTCATGCAAGGGCGCAATGGGCTTGATGCAGATCATGCCGGCGACGTGGCAGGAACTGCGCATCGAATACCGTCTTGGTGACGATCCCTATCAACCGCGTGACAACATTCTTGCAGGTGCAGCATATCTTCGCGAAATGCTCGACAGCTTCGGGCGCAGCGGCTTTCTTGCCGCTTACAATGCCGGTCCTGGTCGGTACACGGAACATCTCTTAACCGGCCGTCCGCTGCCACGCGAGACGGTCGACTACGTCAGGAAACTTGCGCCGCTGCTCGATGGTGCAGTTCTCACTCCGCGGCGCGCGCGGCAAGGTGCAACGATCTTTCCGCATCCCCATGACATTCGGAACGCCGCTGCATCGGATGGCAATGGTTATGCCGAGACGATCTTTGCGGCGATTTATTCGTTCGCAATGCGGTCGCCAATGGGCGATCCTGCTGCGGACCTGACCGCGATCGAGCCACAGCCGGGTGAAACCGATTTCCAATCGAACCACGCTGTTTCCGGCCTATTCGCTCAGCCCTCTTTAGCCATATCGCGATGATCGCCACGTTCGTCCTCAATTGCATTCCGGCCTGTTCCGTCGCGGAAATTGCGGCGGAAGGGTTGGCTGTGGATGAGAACAGAGAGATTGGCAGGATAAAGGGCCGCGAGGTGCGGCTCGGTTCGGCCGATTGTTTTCCTTACAATTTTCGCCTCATTTCGCAATGTGCTGGCACAATCAGCGATGTGCGCTATTCCCAATTTTTCAGTGTTTCAATGGAAACCGCACCTCGTGGCCGTCTAGCATGAAGCGTGACGATAGCTTTCGCGTCCGCCCTGGTCGCATCCGCTCCCGCGCCGGCCAGCGCGCACGACCCTTCATCTTCCAGGCTCTTGCGGCCACACAGCGCGCCGGCGGTCACCTTACACGCGAGGGTCGGATCACCTCCCCGCGAGCTTCAACGTTTGGCCGCGGCAGGTCAGCGAGCATCCGCGCCAGTCGCCTCATCTCTGACCGGTCACGCGGCGCCGTCGTCAAGACCCGTGTGGTACGGCAGTTCAGAGGGTCTGGGCCACTCGCCACCCATCTCAAATATCTTCGCCGCGAAGGTGTTACACGTGATGGTGAGAAGGCGAGGATGTTCGGTCCCGACACCAAAGATGCAGATCATGACGCCTTCTGCGACCGCTGCAAGGATGATCGGCATCACTTCCGTTTCATCGTTTCGCCAGACGATGCAATGGAGCTCGGCGACCTCAAGAACTTCGCTTGTGACCTGATGGCCGACATGGCGCGCGACCTCGGCACGAGGCTCGACTGGATAGCCGTCGATCACTGGAACACCGAACATCCGCACGTTCACATCCTCGTTCGCGGCGTTGCCGACGATGGCGAGAGCCTTGTCATCTCGCGGGACTACATCCGCCAGGGCATGCGCGATCGGGCGAGCGACATTCTCACCCAGACGCTTGGGCTCCGCATGGACCTCGACATCCGCCGGGCCATCGAGCGCCAGGTCGACACTGAGCGCTGGACGCAGCTCGATCGCCAGCTTGTTCGTGACGCCGACCGTCATGGTATCATTGATCTCGCGCCACATCCTGATCGCCGGCCCGACGAGTTCCTGGGGCTCAAAGTCGGCCGGCTGCGGCAACTGGAAAGCCTGGGCCTCGCGAACGAGATCCGTCCCGGCCAGTGGATAGTGGTCGAACAGGCCGAGCCCACTTTGCGCGCCCTCGGTGAACGCGGCGACATCATCAAGCGCATGCACCGCAGCCTCACTGTGCATGGGCTAGAAAAAGGGACGGCCGACTATGTGCTAGCCGCCGAAAGGATTGATGCGCCCGTGATCGGCCGACTGCTCGAACGCGGCCTTTATGACGAACGGCGCGGCGCGGCCTATGCCATCGTCGATGGCATTGATGGACGCACGCACCACATTCGCTTCCATGACCCTGATGCGGCCGGAGACTCCGACCCGGGCTCGGTCGTGGAGTTGTGCCGCGATGCGAGTGCAAATGGCGGTGGCCGGGTCACGCTCGCGGTCCGCTCCGACCTGTCAATCGAACAGCAGGTCCATGCTTCCGGCGCGACTTGGCTCGATCGCCAACTCGTTGCACGCGAGCCTGCCGAATTCGGTGACGGCGGCTTTGGTAGGGACGTAAGACAGGCACTGCAAGATCGGGTCGACCACCTTGTCAGCCGCGATCTGGCCAAGCGCGAGGGACAGCGCGTCATTCTTGTGCGCAATCTGATCGATACTTTACACGATCATGAGGTGGAATCGCTCGGTGCCCGCCTCGCCGCCCAGACGGGCCTCTCGTTCACGAAGGCTGCCAACGGCGATCATGTGGCTGGGATTTACCGGCGGCGTTTCTCGCTGGCTTCAGGCCGGCTCGCGATGATCGACAATGGACTCGAATTCAAGCTCGTGCCCTGGTCGCCGTTGCTCGAAAAGCGATTGGGTAATCAAGTCATCGGGGTCGTGTGCTCGGATATGGGGGGCGTGGATTGGAACCTGGGAAAGAAGCGCGGCATCGGGCTATGAAGGTTCCAGGCGTATGCTCTATCCTGATGCTGGGAAGCCAGCACGGTCGCACATTCTATTTGTACCTGCACAGTGAAGCGCCGATTGCCTCGCAAAAAACAGGGACTTTGCGCATCCTCGATTCAGTCTGGCGCCGGCAATCGCGGCACTGGCGCTGTTTGCCTTCGTCTATCACTGGAATAGCTATCTCTGGCCGCTGACCGTTCTACAGGGCAATGCACACGAATATCCGATCGTCATCGGCCTTAGTCGCCTGCTCAGCTACAACAGAGGCGCTCTAAACACGGGACTGGTGATGGCTGGCGCCACGCTTGCCGTGCTCCCGCCACTGGTGCTCTTCGTCTTGCTGCAGCGCTTCTTTGTGGATTCGATCGTCGGCTCGGCGGTCAGGGGATAATGAACCAGCGCGGCGCTCTGTGCTAAGGTGTACACCGATCAACACAGGACACCGCTATGGCCGCTAGCACCACTATGACAATTCGCGTCAGTCCCGATGTAAAGGAAAAGCTCGACCGGATCGCAAACCGACACCCGGCGTAGCAAGTCATTCCTCGCAGGTGAAGCCGTCGCAGCGTATGTCGATCGCGAGCTTGAAATCATTGAAGGTATCAAGCGCGGCCTTGCTGATGTCGAAGCTGGGCGCATCGTGTCTCATGATAAGGCTATGGCAGAAATTTATGCCGCGATTGATGCCGGCACGGGCCGCAAGGTGTGACGCGAGCCGTTCAGTGGTCTCGCGGTGAGCTGGACGACATCAAGGAACAGATCGCCTATATCTCGCAGGATAATCCGCGCGCTGCGCGCCTGGCAGCAGACCGGATTCTGGACGCAGGGGCCGCGCTTGGGGAAATGGCAACCGGGCGACCCGGCCGTGTATCCGGCACCTATGAAAAGCCTTTGAGTCGCCTGCCCTACATCATAGCGTATGCCGTGACCGCCAAGGGCGCCCGACAAAGCATTTCAACTTTGCGGGTGATCCACGCAGCGCGCGATTGGCAGGACGAGGCATGGCCGAACTGAACGAAATCTCGCGACGAAGGGCTTTAATCGCGAGCGGATTTGCTGCCAACAATTTTGACAGCAAGCTGCCGGGTATTGCTCCGGAGTTTAACCGGAGACCTGGGTGGGAGCATATACGTCGAGCACGTTCTGAGTTTCGTCCGTTCGCAATGAGTTATGGCCGCCAACGATCTGGCAAAAACCACGATTCAGTCCGCGGTCAGCACGACCTTGACACTCTGTGAACGGTCGGCGGCAAGTCGGAAGGCATCGGGGGCGCAAGAAAGCGTGCGCTCCGCTGTCATCAGCTTCAGGACGTCCACCTCCCCCGACACGATGAGATCGACCGCCCGGCCGAACTCCGTGCCGAAGCGGAATGTGCCTTTGAGGTCGATCTCCTTGGCCATCACTGCATTGGCAGGCAGCGGGATCTGGCCACCGGGAAGATTGCCGACCTGGACCACCGTGCCGCCGCGCCGGACACTGGCGATCGCCGCGGCAAGGCCGGCGGCAGTGCCTGAAATCTCGAACGCCACATCAAGCGAATCGCCGGCAGCAAGCGCCTGGAGTTCGGCGTCGCCGCCGGAAAGGCCGATCGTCCTGTCGGCACCCAAACTGCGGGCGAAGGCGAGCGGCGCGGCGGCGATGTCGGCGACGGTCAGTTCAGCGCAGCCGGCAAGCCTGGCCGCGAGCATGGTCAAGAGACCGATGGGGCCGGCACCGAACAGGACGACGTTGCGGCCCCTGACGTCGCCCGCCCGCGCGACGGCGTGCAGACTGACCGCCAGCGGCTCGGCAAGTGCGGCCGCCTGGTAGGCCACGTCAGATGGAACCTTGAAACATTGCGCGGGCGTGGCGTCGAACAGACTGGCGAAGCCGCCCTGCATATGCGGCGTCTTCGATGCCGAACCCATGAAATAGATGTTTTCGCAGAGATTGGCGCGGCCTTCCAGGCATCGCGCGCAATGCCCGCACCAGCGCGACGGATTGACCGCGACATGGTCGCCGACACCCAGGCCGGGTGCCGCGCCGTTGATCTCGACGATTTCGCCCGAGATTTCGTGGCCGAGGACAAGCGGCGAGGTCACAACGAAGTCGCCGGTCCGGGCATGGCGGAAATAATGCAGGTCGGAGCCGCAGATGCCTCCCGCCCCGAAGCGCACCCGCACCATGCCTGGTGCCAGCGGTTCGAGCGGATGCTCCACGACGCGCAGGTCCTGCGGGCCGAACAGCGTCGCCGCAATCACCTGGCCACTCACCGGATCAAGCCCATCTCGGTCGGCAGCCAAAGCGTAATGGCGGGTATGAACGTGATCAGAAGCAGCGCCACGATAAGCGGCACCAGCCACGGCAGGATCGCCATGGTGGTGCGCTCGACCGAAAGCTTGGCGACGCGCGACAGCACGAACAGCACCATGCCGAGCGGCGGGTGCAAAAGCCCGATCATCAGATTGAGCGTCATGATCAGCCCGAAATGCACAGGGTTGATGCCGTAGACGGCAGCGACCGGCAGCAGGATCGGCACCAGAATCGTGATCGCGGCGATCGTATCGAGGAAGCAGCCGACCACCAGCATCAGGATGTTGACCAGGATCAGGAAGACCCACTTGTTTTCGGTGAGCGCGAAGATGAAGTTCGAAAACAGCTGTGCTGCCTGGCTGACGGTGAGCAGCCAGGCGAAGATCGATGCGGCGGTAACGATGAAGAGCACCGAGGCGGTCGTTTCGATCGTGTCGAAGCTGGCCTTGGCAAGCAAACGCAGCGTCATCGTGCGGTAGCGCACCAGCCCGAGGAAAAGCGACCAGATCACAGCCGCCATCGCCGCTTCGGTCGGCGTGAACCAGCCCATCGTCATGCCACCGATCAGGATGACCGGCGTCATCAGGGCCATGACCGCGGAGAAATCGAAATACCAGTCCGCCACGATCAGCACCAGCAGCGCTATGCCGACCGCGATATTGATCGACAGGCCAAGCTGCACCAGCACATAGCAGCCAATCGGAAAGGCAGCCACCACCAGCACCTCGCCCGCCGCTTCGGCCAGCCGCCGAAGCTCGAAGGATGTGTCGGAGCCCCAGCCGCGCCTGTAGGCGAAGATGGCGACCGTGATCATCATCAGCACGGTCATGACCACGCCGGGCAGGATGCCGGCCATGAACAGCGCGCCAATAGAGACATTGGCCATCATGCCGTAGATGACGAAGGGCAGCGAAGGCGGGAAGATCGGTCCGAGCGTGGCTGAAGCGGCGGTAACCCCGACCGCGGCGTCGATCGGATAGCCGTGGTCCTTCATCGCCTTGATCTCGATGGTGCCGATGCCGGCGGCGTCGGCGAGCGCGGTGCCCGACATGCCGGAAAAGATCACCGATCCGATGATGTTGACCTGCGCCAGGCCGCCTTTCATCCAGCCGACCAGGGCAAGGGCGAAGGAATAGATGCGCCCGGTGACGCCGGCGATGTTCATGAGGTTGCCGGCCAGGATGAAGAACGGAACGGCGAGCAGCGGAAAGCTCTCCACCCCGGCGATCATGCGCTGGGCCGCGATGATATCGGGCGCGACGCCGTAGATGACGAGGTAAAGGATCGACGCGGCCGCCATCGAAACGGCGACCGGCACGCCGATGAGCATCAGGACAAGAAAGCCCCCGACCAGAAGCAGCATCGCTCAGACCCCCGCCGTCTCGAACGCACCAGGACGCTCGAGCACCGAATAGCCGCGCCTGTAATTGCCGATGAAGACCTGGATCGAGCGCAGAAGCATCAGCACGAACCCGGCCAGTACGGCGTAGAAGAACCAGCGCCGCGGCAGGTTGACGGTGACCATGCGCTCATGCGCCACGATCGTGACGTAGCGCCACATCAGCCAGGATCCGTAGGCGAAGAATGCGATGCGGATAACATCGACGGCGAGCGCCAGCCAGCGGCCGACGCGCTCCGGCAGATAGTGGTAAAGCACGTCGACATGGATATGGCGCGAAAGGCGCACGCACATGGCGGCACCCAGAAAAACGACGACCACGAGCGCGTTGATGGCGATCTCCTCGGTCCAGGCAAGGCTGTTGTTCAGTGCATAGCGGGTGAAGAACTGCAGGAAGACACACACGACCATGCCCCAGAAAACGGCAAGCGTAATCCAGTCCTCGACGCCGTGGTCCGACAGGTCGACGTGTACCGGCACCTCCTCGAAGGCGTGCGCGATCTCTTCGACGGTGATCTCGGTGTGGTGTTCCTCGGCCATCGGCGCGGGCTCCCGAAGCTGGTGGGTCGTCAAGGATTGAAAAGGCCGTCCGGCGCAATTTGGAGCCGGACGGAAGGGCAGGTTAAAGCAGCAAATCCGATTGCCGCTCTGTCTTCTTGATTAAGCACCTGATTTCCGGATGGCCTACTTGATGGCGCGGATCGCTTCCCAATCGGACTTGTTGTAGCCGAACTCCTCGAAGGTGACCTTCTCCAGGACATTCTTCTCGAAATCGGCGCGGTCGACATCCGTTACGGTGATGCCGCGGTCCTTGAATACCTGCACCAGTTCCTTTTCGCGGGCGACGATCTTTGCCGTGGCGCGGGCGGCAGCCTCCTGCATCACCTCGGTGAAGATCTTCTTGTCCTCGTCGGAAAGCGAGGCCCAGCGCGACGCCGATATGATGGTGTTGAGATGATCGACGATATGGCCAGTGAGCACGATGTTCTTCTGCACCTCGTAGAATTTCTTCGCCTCGATGGTGGTCAGCGGGTTCTCCTGGGCCTCCACGGTGCCGTTCTGCAGGGCCAGATAGACCTCGGCGAAGGCAATCGGCGCCGTGTTGGCGCCGCAGGCACGCGGCATGGCCAGATAGGCCGGCACGTCGGGAACGCGCATCTTCAGGCCCTGCATGTCGGAGCACTTGGCGATCGGACGGTTCGAGGTGGTCTGCCGCGTCCCGTAATAGGTGGTGGCGGCGATGTGATTGCCGGTCTTGTCCTCATAGCCCTTGGTCAGGGCCTTGTAGACGTCGCTTTTGGTGTATTTCAGCAGATGGTCGGCATCGCGGAAAGTGTATGGGAAGTAGGTGACGCCGATCGGTGGATATTCGCGCGCCGCGAAGCTCGATCCGGAAATGATGATGTCGACGGTGCCGAGCATCAGGCCCTGGTTGATGTCCGCTTCCTTGCCAAGCTGCGAGGCCGGATAGACGTCGATGGCGTAGCGGCCCTGGGTGCGCTTCTTGATCTCGTCGGCCGCCCACACGGATTCGGTGTGGAAGGGCTCCGTCGTCTCGTAGACATGCGCCCATTTCAGGACCGTTTCCGCCGAGGCCGACGCCATGGGTATAGCAATTGCGGTGATCGCACCGAGCAGAACTGCGTATTTTCTCAGCATCTAATTCCTCCCTGGTTGAATTTGACGGCCGGATCTCCCCCCGGCCAACTGCTATTCCGCAACCTCCTTGGCTGCGGCTCTCTCATCGAAATTGCGTGAGAATCTGATTTGGGACTGGCGCAGATGCTGCTGCATGGCGGCCTTGGCCCGCTCGGAGTCGCGCGCGGCAATTGCATCGCGCACGGCACGATGTTCCTTTGCCGCGACCTGCCAGGAATCGCTGGTCTCGAAATAGATTGACAGGCGTTCGAAGTACGGGTTCATGCGCTGGTCGAAAAGCTCGCCGATGAAGCGCACCAGCACCGCGTTCTCGAGAATGCCGGCGACAGCGGTGTGGAATTCCCGGTCGAGCGCAATGGTCATCTTGTTGGGGTGACGCATGGCCTCCATCCGGCGCAGCACGTCGTCGAGCCGTTCGATATCTGCAGGCCGGACATGGAGGGCCGCTTCGGCGGCGATCGCGCCTTCGACGAATTCGCGCGCGCGCAACAGCTCGAACGGGCCTTCCTCGACTTCGGGTTCGGAGGCGGCGGCGCTCGGCGGATCGGTGACGTAGATACCCGAGCCGACGCGGATGCGTATGCGGCCTTCAACCTCCAGCGCTATCAGCGCTTCACGGACTGTCGGGCGGGAAATTCCGAGCTGGTCGGCCAGATCCCGCTCGGTCGGCAGGCGGTCGCCGACGGAAAACTCGCCGGCATCGATCAGCTGCCTGAGCTGATCGGCTACCTGTCGGTAAAGCCGGCGTGGTTCAACGGCCTGGATCGGCATGCGCGTCTAGTTCCCTCCCGGGCCAACCCTGGTACATTGGTCTGACCCATTGACCGCAGCTTAGACAGAGGATGCGGAGAGTCAAGCTCGATAGAACCGCGACCCGCACAACCGGAACGCGGCGGCATTGCGCAAGCATTCCATGCGTCAGCGCCGTCCCCCGCGAATGACCAGGACGTTCCCGGCGGCGACGAGGACGAGCCCGATGATCGCGTACGCAGTCCAGGCATAGCCTTCCAGCGCCGTGGAGATCAAAAGCGCAAAGACGGGAAATATGACGGTCGCATAGCCGGCGCGGGCGCCGCCAATGCGTCCGAGCAGCGTCAGGTAGGCGGCGAAAGCCACGACGGTCGATATGACGGCGAGGAAGACCAGCGAGCCGATATAAGAGGCGGTCGTCGCGAACACGAACGGCTCACCAAGCAGGAAGGCCAACAACGCCGACCACAAAGTGCCATAAAGCATGCCCCAGGCGCTCGTTGAAACGAGCGGCAGTCCGCGGCGCTGGTTGGCGACGGAGACGAGATTGCCGGCGCAGAAGCTCAGCGTGCCGCAGAGGCACAGAAGAAGGCCCACCAACGTGCCGCCGGAAAGCCCGTTGGCGGCGATTTCGGGAAAGAACATCAGCGCTATTCCGGCGAAGCCGATGATGCCGCCGGCGAGAATGCGCGGCGCCGGGCGCTCGCCGATGATCAAGGCAGCGAGCAGCATGTTGATGACCGAAGCGAGCGAGAAGACGACTGAGAGCAAGCCGCTGACGAGATAGCCGGCGCCATAATAGAAAAACAGGAAGTTCGACGAGAAGATGAGGATGCCGAGCACAGCAAAGCGCAAATGATCGGTGATCGGAAAGCGGAGCCGCCGACCGGAAAAGCCCGCCCAGGCAAACATCAGCAGCGTGGCGATGGCGAAGCGCCAGACCAGATTGACCTCGTTCGACACGCCGCTGCCGACCTGAAGTTCGATCGCGAACCACGATGCGCTCCAGGCAATGACCGTCAGCGCGTAAAGCCCGTAGTCGACGGGTTCGAAGGGGCGGTCGCGCGTCGTCATGCGCATTTCCGCATTAGTCGGTTCCGCGGCGCCGTTTGGTTCTCTTGTTACTGACATGCTGGCCAAGACTCTTCCGCTCACAAGACGCTTACGGACCGATTGTCCTCCTTCGCCGCTTCTGAACCCAGAAGACGAGACCGACCAACAACAGGGCCGGGATGGTAAACCAATAGCGCGATGGCCGTTCCGCAGGGACTAGCACCCGGTTGATTTCGTCGCCGGGCTGCAGGCCGAATTTGGCCGCCTGGCTGCCCAGTCGCACGACGCCGACCGTCACGCTATCGCCAAGCGCACTGACGTCCAGGCCCGCAGCCTTGAGGCGTTCGGCCGATGAATTTGCAGGCCCGAGCTGCAGCCGAACCAGCTTCGATATCTCATCGCCGTTGAGGTTCAGTGTCGTCAGGCGCAAGCGAACCGCGCCTCCCTCGGCCGTCTCGTCGACGATACGGCTGAGTTCGGTGGCGGGTACTGCCCGATACGGTTCACTCACCTGATCGAGCAACAATCCCGGCCTGAACAAGATGAAACAGGCCACAAGCAACGCAATCGTCTCGTACCAGCGGTTGCGCACGAGCATCCAATTCTGCGTCGCTGCTACAAACGAGACCATGGCCAGCGTCGATGTCACCACCATCGCGACGGAATCGAACGGACCTTCGAGATCGATCATCAGCAGTCCGGTGTTGAAGATGAAGATGAACGGCAGCAGGCCGGTACGGATCTCGTACTTGAAGCCCTGAATGCCGGTCTTCACCGGATCGGCGCCGGAAATTGCCGCAGCAGCATAAGCTGCCAGACCCACTGGCGGCGTCACATCCGCCATCAGCCCGAAATAGAAAACGAACATGTGGACGGCGACCAGCGGCACGGCAAGATCGTTCTGCGCCGCCAAATCGACGATGACCGGCGCCATCAAGGTGGCGACGACGACATAGCTTGCAGTGGTCGGCATGCCCATGCCGAGAATGATGCAGATCACCGCGGTGAACAAAAGCATGACGATGAAGCTGCCGCCCGAGATGAATTCGACCAGCTCGGTCATTACCAGCCCGATGCCCGTGAGCAGAACCGTGCCGACGATGATGCCGGCCGTCGCAGTGGCAATGCCGACCGTCGTCATGTTGCGTGCGGCGGCGGACAGCCCACCGACCAGATCGTCGAAACCGTGAAGCCAATGCTGCGCCAGCGCGCGGTCCTTGCGGAAAAAGGCGGTGAGCGGCCGCTGCGTGACGATCAGCGCCATAAGGGCGACAGCGCCCCAGAATGCCGACAGGCCGGGCGACAACTCCTCCACCATCAGGCACCAGATCAACAGGATCACAGGCAGCAGAAAATGCAGGCCGGTGCGTGCCGTCTCGCCGAAGTGGGGAATCCTGACGATCTCGCCCTCCAGATCCTCCAGCGGCAGGTCGGGATAACGCGCCCGGTAGGCGACAAGGCCGATGTAAACGGCGATCAGCGCGGCAGTGATCATCCAGGTCGCGGCCGCGCCGAAAACGATCTTCGTCCAGCCAATGCCGTAATAGACAAGCCCTGCGAGGATGATGAAACCGCATATGCCAATCAGCCCGCGCAGCGCGCCCTGAAATGCGGAGTGCGTGCTGCTTGACGGCAGGCCCTTCATCCCCGTCTTCATCGCCTCGATATCGACGATGTAGAACAACGAGCCGTAGGTCAGCAGCGCCGGATAGAAGGCGTGCTTGACCACCTCGGCATAGGAAATGCCGACATATTCCGCGATCAAGAACGCGGCGGCGCCCATCACCGGAGGCATCAGCTGACCATTGACGCCGGCCGCGCATTCGATGGCGCCCGCCTTCACCGCAGAATATCCGACCCGGCGCATCAGCGGGATGGTGAAGGTTCCGGTGGTCACGACATTAGCGATCGACGACCCGGAAATCATGCCGGTCAGGCCGGAAGCCACAACACCGGCCTTGGCCGGACCGCCGCGGTATTTGCCGAGCAGCGAGAAGGCAAGCTGGATGAAAAAGCCGCCGGCGCCGGCGCGCTCCAGCAATGTTCCGAACAGAACGAACATGAAGACGACGTTGGTGGACACACCAAGGGCAACACCGAAGACCCCCTCCGACGTCAGCCACATCTGCGAGGCTGCGCGCGATAACGTCGCGCCTTTGTGGCCGAGCAGGCCAGGTAGGTGAGGCCCGGCGAAGATATAGATCAGCATGATCGCCGCGATGACGGTGATGGCAGGCCCGACGGCGCGACGGGCGGCCTCGAGCAGGATGAGGACGCCGGCGATCGAGACGACCAGGTCAGCCGTAGTAGGAAGGCCCGGCCGATGGGCGATATCGCTGTAAAAGACCAACAAATAGAGGGCGGACGCCGCCCCGGCGATGCCTAGCACCCAGTCGGGCAGCGGCACCCGGCTGCGCGACGAGGTCTTGAAGGCCGGAAACGTCAGCATCGCCAGAAACAGGGCGAAGGCCAGATGGATGGAGCGGGCGATGCCGTCGCTGACGACACCAAAATTGAGCATGAACGGAAGGGGCGAGGCATACCAGAGCTGGAACAGCGACCATGCCAGCGATACGCCGAGGATCAGCTTCGCGGTGCGGCCGGTCGGCCTGCGCCCACCGGTGTCGGCTTCGGCGACGATCTCGCTAAGCTTGTCAATGTCGATAACGGGTTGGTCAGGCCCTGCCGCCCGCTGGCTTTGATCTGTCATCGTTCCCCACAATTATTTGCGATGCGAGGCGCCTGTGGCGCCTCGCATTGAAGGCCTCAGAGCCAGCCCTTCTCCTTGTAATAGCGCTCCGCGCCCGGATGCATTGGCGCCGACAGACCGGTCTTGATCATCTCCTTGGGATCGAGATTGGCGAAAGCCGGATGCAGTTTCTTGAAGTCGTCGAAATTTTCGAAGACCGACTTCACCAGTTCGTAGACCACCTCATCGGGCGTGCTGGCATTCGTCACCACTGTCGCGCGGACGCCGAATGTCGTCACGTCGTCCGGATTGTTGGCGTACATGCCGCCCTTGATGGTGGCGACTGAATAGTACGGATGAGCTGCCAGCAGCGCGTCCACTGCCGGACCGGTCAGCGGGATGAGTTTGGCGCCACAGGCCGTGGTCGGATCCTGGATCGCCGCGGAAGGATGACCAACGCCATAGAAGAAACCGTCGATCTTGTTGTCGCACAGCGCGCTGCCCTGCTCGTCCGCCTTCAGCTCCGCGGCAAGCGAGAAATCGCCGAGCGTCCAGCCCATCTGCTTGAGCAACTCCTCCATGGACGAGCGGGTGCCTGACCCGGGATTGCCGACGTTGAAGCGTTTGCCCTTGAAGTCCTCGAATTTGGTAACGCCGGCGTCCGGCCGCGCCAGCACGGTAAACGGCTCGGGATGGACGGAGAACACGGCCCGCAGATCCTTGAACGGCTTGCCGTCGAAATTTCCGGTCCCCTCATAGGCCTGGTACTGGACGTCCGATTGGGTCAAGCCGAAATCGAGGTCGCCGGTCTGGATGGAGTTGACGTTGAAGACCGAACCGCCGGTCGACTCCGTCGAGCATCGGATGCCGGTTTTCTGCCGGTCCTTGTTCATCAGTCGGCAAATGGCGCCGCCGACGGCGTAGTAGACGCCGGTGACCCCGCCGGTGCCGACCGTGACGAAGCGCTGCTCGGCTCCGACGGATGGCAGCGCCAGCAGCATGCAGGCGGCAGCGCCGATCAGGGTTTTCATTGAACTGTACATGGTTGCTACCTCTCTGGTGGGTGTCCCGGCCCGTCGCCGATGACGCGTTGGAACTGGTTGAGGCGGTCCGCGTCGTGCGGGTCAGGCCGCTGAAGCGATCGCAGCGTCGATCGACTCACCGAGCCGTTCGACGATCCGATCGATATCCCGTTTGGAAATGATGAATGGCGGCGCCACAAGCACATGAACGCCCCGCACACCATCAATCGTCCCGGCCATCGGATAAATCATCAGGCCGCGGGCCATTGCTTCGCGCTTGATGCGGGCGTTGAGTTCAAGCCTCTGATCGAACGGCTCCTTGCTGGCGCGATCAACCACCAGCTCGATTCCCCTGAATAGACCCCGCCCGCGAATGTCGCCGACATGATGGTGGTTATCGAAGCGTTGATGCAGGCGTTCGTCCAGCTGCGCGCCCATTGCGCCGACATTGTCGAGCAGACGGTCGCGCCGGATGACCTCCTGCACGGCAAGGCCTGCCGCCGCTGCCATTGGATGCCCCATATAGGTATGCCCATGCTGGAAGAAGCCCGAGCCTTGGGCAAAGGCGTCGAAGATATGCCGGCCGAGCAGCACCGCGCCAATCGGCTGGTAGCCACCGCCGAGTCCCTTGGCGATGGTCAGCAGGTCGGGAGCGATGCCGTCCTGCTCGCACGCATGCAGCGTGCCGGTACGGCCCATGCCGCACATCACCTCGTCGAGAATGAGCAGCACGCCGTAGCGGTCGCAAATCGCGCGAATGTGCTTGAAGTACTCCGCGACCGACGGCACCGCGCCGAGCGTGGCACCCACCACCGGCTCGGCGACAAAGGCGATGACCTCGTCCGGGCCGAGTTCGAGGATCTTGTCTTCGAGCTGCTGGGCGGCGCGCGCCGCATAGGCTTCGTCGCTTTCGCCATGCTTTTGATAGCGATAGGCGTAACAGGGGTCGATATGGTGGGTCTCGATCAGCAACGGCCTGAACTGGGCGCGCCGCCATTCGTTGCCGCCGGTGGCGAGAGCGCCGAGCGTATTGCCGTGATAGCTCTGCCGGCGTGCGATGAGATGGCGCCGTTGCGGCTCGCCTTTCTCGACAAAATATTGCCTGGCCATCTTGAGCGCGGCCTCGACCGCCTCCGAGCCGCCGCTGACCAGATAGACGTGGTCCAACCCTTCCGGCGCGTCCTCGACCAGCCGATCCGCCAAGCGCTCCGCCACCTCGGTGGTGAAGAAGCTGGTGTGGGCGTAGGCGATGCGGTCAAGCTGGGCGTGCAGCGCGGCAATCACGTCGGGATGGCCGTGGCCGAGACAGGACACCGCGGCGCCGCCCGACGCATCGATATAGGACTTGCCCTTGGCATCGAACAGTTCGATGCCTTGGCCGCGAGCGGCGACCGGCAGCGTCGAGTGGATGGTTCGATGAAGAATGTGTGTCATCGACGGTCCCTCAGGGGCATTTTCTTCGGCGCACGCTGGTTCAGGTGGGTCTTGAGGGCGGCGCCCTGCTCATCGAAGCGTCGCAGCGATTCAACGGCGCCCTCGCCTGCCTGTCCTGCGACAAGAGCACCGAGGATCTCAGCAACGATGAAAGCTGGCGTCATGGTGTGGAAAAAGGACGGGCTGCCGGTCGGCACGACGACTAGGTGATCGGCAAGCAGCGCCAAGGGCGCTACCCCGCTGTCGGTGATCGCAATGACCGGTACGCCGCGGCCGGCAGCGTACTCGACAAGCTCGATTGTGAAGCGCGTGTAGGGCAGGACGCTGGCGGCGATCAGCACGTCGTCCTTGGTCGCATGGGCCAGAGCGTCACCATCGGTTCCGCCGATGCCGTGCAACAGCACCGACTTCTCGCCGATCAGCGACAGGATGTAATGCAGATGCCAGGCCACCGCATGGCTCGAGCGCAGGCCGAGGCAATAGACGCGCCTTGCCGCACTCAGCGCCCTGGCCGTGTCGACCAGACGGTCGATCGACCTGCTTTCGGCCAGATGGGCAAGCTGGCTGGAAATCGAATCCAGAATATCGGCCGCCAGCGCGTGGTCGCCCTTGAGCTTTTGGCTGGCCACCTGAAGGCCCGCCTTGCCAGCGAAACCGATTTCGCCGTCCCGGATCGCGGCGGCGTAGATATCGCGTACCGCCTCGTAGCCATCAAGGCCGAGATGCTGGGCCAGCCGCGTCATCGTCGCCGGCTGCACTCCTGCGTGCCGGGCCTGCTCGCGCATGGACAACAGCGCGACATCATACGGCTTGTCAAGGACATAGCGCGCAGCGGACCGAAGCTGCGCCGACATGCCGTCGAAGGCAGTGACGATCTGTCCAGCAAGCTCTCCCTGGTCCATGGATATTGCTAGCTCGCCAGCCCAGCGATTGCAACGTCTGTTTCAGTGTGATCAAAGATTGATTCATATGAATCTTGTCGCTCACAGAACGTCCCCATGAAGCCGGCCCATGGTCTCGACCGCATCGCCATAGCCGTCGCCCCGAACGGGGGACGTCGCAGCAAGGCCGACCATCCGGCGATTCCGCTGACACCAGCCGAACTTGCGAGGACGGCCGCGGAATGCGCCGATGCCGGTGCGGCTATGATCCACGTCCATGTCCGCGACAGAAGCGGCAATCATCTGCTCGACCCCGACGCCTACCGCCAGACGATCGCCGCCATCCGCGGTGCTGCCGGCGACCGCTTGATAATTCAGATCACCTCCGAAGCGCTCGGTATCTATTCGCCGGCCCAACAGATGGCCGTCGTACAAGATGTGAAGCCGCAAGCTGTCTCGCTGGCGCTTCGCGAAATCGTTCCTGATGCCGGATCGGAACTCGCCTGTGTGCGCTTCATGGCCTGGCTGCACACCGAGGAGGTTGCGCCGCAGATCATCCTCTATTCGCCCGAGGAGGCCGTCAGGCTTTCGGACATGCAGCAGCGCGGACTGATCCCCTGGGCAAGCATACCGGTTCTCTACGTGCTGGGCCGCTACACGCCGGGACAGGCGTCCGTTCCTGCCGATCTCTTGCCATTTCTTGCGGCGAACATGCCGCGCTTCGACCATTGGAGCGTCTGCGCCTTCGGCCGCAACGAAGCGGCGTGCGTGACCGCCGCCGCGTTGCTTGGCGGCCATGTCCGGGTCGGCTTCGAAAACAATCTTTTCCTTCCGGACGGCAGCATAGCCTCGTCCAACGCCGAACTGGTAGCGACCGTCGCACGCATACTCGCCGACTGCGGCGTCAAGATCGCCTCGGCCGCCGAGTTGGCGGCTCAATGGAACGCGCCGTTTCGTTCCGTATGACAAACCAAAGCCTATTTTCGGCGGCAAGCTCGCGCAAGGCATAGAGAGGCGGCTGCAATGTCATCGCCACGGAAGAACGACGCGTCCCCGCCCGCGGCGCGGCGATTGCAACAACAGTGCCGGTCGTTGTAACCATTCCGGCCGCTTGATATTGGAGGAGACGCAGCATGGACCGATTCACCGGCGGTTGCCTGTGCGGCAACGTTCGAATTATCGCGTCGGGGCGCCCATACCGGGTCGGCCTTTGTCACTGTCTTGACTGCCGCAAGCATCATGGCGCCCTTTTTCACGCTTCCGCGATTTTTCCTGAGGATGCGGTGACGATCGACGGCGAAACACGCGACTACGCCGGACGGTTTTTCTGTCCCCGCTGCGGCTCCTCCGTTTTCGGACGCACCGCAGACGAAATCGAAGTAAACCTGGGGTCGCTGGATGCGCCTGACCAGCTGATGCCAACCTACGAAAGCTGGATCATCCGACGCGAGTCCTGGTTGCCGCCGTTTCCGCTCACCAGACGATACGAGCGCGATCGTGACGCCACGGGTCGCTTTGAGGAATAGGTCGCACGAACGGTGCGACGGCGCCGGCGCGAGCAGGATCAGCTGATGGCAGCGATGTCTGACGAGGACCATATCGCTGAACGCGAAGCGACGATAAGGACGCTTGGCACACAGAAACGCGCGCCGCGAGGCCTATCTCGACAAGGTCGCCACGGAACTGATCGAGGTCGACCGCTCGATCGGGGTCTTGCAACAGGATCTGGCTAGGCCGAGCTGCTCGAGCGCTCCGGCCTGCTCAAATCGCTGGTCGCCGGCCGCGTGCAGCAGCTGGAGGTGAATACGCTAGGCGAAGTGGTGCAGACCGGACAAAAGCTGATGGTCATCGTGCCGGATGGCACAGCGATCGAGATCGAGGCGATGCTGCTCAACCGCGACAACGGTTTTGTGCATGAAGGGCAGGAGGTGCGCGTCAAGCTCGAGGCTTCCCCTTTACTCGCTACGGTACACTGCATGGCAAGGTTCTGAGGGTGTCCAATGACGCGATACCGGCTGGTCAAGTGCAGCAGGCGCCAAGCGCGATACAAGACGCCACGCGCGATGCCGCCGGGCCGCTGCTGTTCCCGGTGAGAATCGCGCTGAATGAGAGGTCGATTCGGGTCGAAGGCGAGGACGTGATACTTACACCAGGCATGTCCGTGACGGCGGAAGTGAAGACTGGCGACCGGCGCGTGCTAGAATTCCTCCTCGATCCACTGATGGAGATGACTGATGGGGCGTTCCATGAGCGGTAAGCGGCAATGTTTAAATCACGGCTGTCGTCATTCGCGCCGAGTTCAGGCGGCCAAACTCATGGGGTCGGGAGATGTGTCGCCAAGCAAAGGCAAGATGATGAAGTCAACCCGGTTTGTCGTATCTCTGTGGTGTTCGGGTCTGCTTTTTGTCATTGCTCTGTTTTCTCCTACTGCGTCGCAAGGGGGTGCTATTGAGGCGGAAGCTGCTTTCAAGGTGAGTAATTACCAAGTTGCATACAACGAATGGAAAGAGCTTGCTGAAAACGGTGACGCCATCGCTGAGTTCAACTTGGGGTTCCTCTATTCAAGGGGACTTGGAGTCTCGTTGGATTACTCCAAAGCTGCGGAATGGTGGACGAAGGCGGCGAAGCAAAATATGGCCGTAGCACAGGTCAATCTCGGCCTTCTGTATTCTTGGGGCAAGGGAGTTCAGCTAGACGATGCAAAAGCAGCTGAACTTTGGCGCAATGCAGCGACACAAGGATTACCTGAGGCTCAGCAATACCTCGGATACGTGTACCTCATTGGTAAAGGTGTGCCAAAAAGCAGCAATGACGCCATCTTTTGGCTAACCAAAGCCGCAGAACAGGGGAACGTCGACGCTCAGGTTAATTTAGGTGCTATATATCTAAGTGGAACAGACACCGATAAAAAATTAAACCTTGCGTTCCTTTGGTATAATAAGGCTGCAAAGCAAAATAATGCGAAGGCACAATATAATTTAGGTGTTATGTATCTGAAGGGTGTTGGAGTTGAGAGTGACACAGCGCTTGCAATGGAGTGGCTAAAGCGCTCAGCCGCACAAGGTTACCAAGGGGCGAAAGAGGCACTTGGCCGTATGTCGCCAAAAACCCAAACGTCACTATAAGCAGTCCGCGATCTATAAATAGTTATCAAGCATCAACTGAGGGGCCTCGTCGAGCCGCCCGAGTTGGGCGAGGTTTGCCGCCGGAAAACGGCGTGAGCTTGTACGATAAGTCTCGTCCCGGCGCGGTGTCTCGACAGCGGCTTCGTATTCGCCGGCTGCATATTGCGCCTGGCCGAGCGCCAGATAATACCAATTTGTCGGCAACGGATTCAGCCGGAACGCCTTGCGAATGTGCTCAAGACCCTCCTCAACCCGCCCGGCCAGGACCGCGATGTCGGACAATGCCGCTCGTCCCTTGGTTGATGCGCGCACTCGAGATGAGCGAAAGGACGTTGCGCCGGCGCTTCGACGAGAGCTTCGGCTATGACCCCAAGACGCTTGACCGTATCCTCCGCTACCAGCGCTTTCTGCGGCTTTCGAGCCAATCAAACAGCGCTACGGCCATCCTGGCAGCCGAGGCGGGCTATTCCGATCAGGCGCATCTTGTCCGCGAGAGCCGACGCCTGACGGGAAGCACCCCGCGACAGATTCATCACCTGCTGCAGAACGGGTGAAACCACGTCGCGCTCTTCATTGGCCGTTTTGTTCAATTCGTCACTGTCGCCCGACTTTATCCTGGTGTCTCCGACAACCAGAGGAGATCGCCATGAAACCGCGCATTTCGGTTTTGACTATCGCTGTCGCGACCTCGAGAGTTCTCTGGCGTTCTACCGCGACGGTCTCGGCTTGCCGACGGAAGGGATCATTGGCCGCGAGTTCGAGCATGGCGCCGTCGCGTTCTTCACGCTGTCCGGCGGGTTGAAGCTCGCGATCTGGGCGCAGGACGACCTCGCCTACGACACTGGCCTGCCCAAGGCGCCGATCAACTCGACCTCGTTCACAGTCGGACACAACGTTGTGCGCCGCGAAGAAGTCGATCAAGTAATGGATGAGGCAGCTCGCGCCGGAGCCGAGATCATCAAGCCTGCCCGGGACACGTTCTTTGGCGGATATGCCGGATACTTCCGCGATCCGAACGGACACCTGTGGGAGGTCGTCTGGAACCCCGCCAACATACCGAATGAGGACGCTCTCTGAGGGCAGGTATGGCCCTGTAGGATCGGGCCGTTCCGGTCATTCCCGGTGCTGGCAAAATTCTATCGGGATCGGGGCGGGCGGCCTGCTTTCCCTGGCAAACGAAGCCAGTTCGACGGCAGTCCACCAGCATAATCTTACGGGGGCTGATTATGTAGCTCTATCCAGATTCGCCTCGCCTGCATGGCGCATCATGCGGCGGAAGCTCATTGAGATATGCGCCCGCCTTATATGGCCGATGGACTCCCAGTCGCCGATCTCGGCGGCGGCAAGGACCTCTTCCATTTCGCGGCGGAATGCGGTGAATTCCTCGACGAGGCCCAATTGCGGCATCAGCTTCAGGACGACGCGCGCGACCTGAAAATACAGGCGCTCGCTGATCTCGCGCAGTGGCTGGTTGCCGGTCATCGCCGTGAGCTCGTAGAAAAAATCCATGTTGAGGCGCAGGAAAGCGCGCTGGTCGGGATTGAGTATATCGGCATCGCAGCGCGCGATGAGCGCCCGTATCCGGTCAAGATCGTCCGCCGTGCGCGGAATCGGCGAAAGCTTGCCGACGAGGAGCGCCAGTTCCAGGCGCAGATGATAGACCTGCTGCAATTCCTCGATGTCGACGTCGGTGACGATCGTGCCGACGCCGTGGACGGATTGAACCAGACCCTCGGATTCAAGGCGCGCCAGGACGCGCCGGACCGGCGTGCGGCTGATCTGGAATTCCTGGGCAAGTTCTTCCTCGGACAGGTGGCTTCCCGGCGCATAATCGAGCAGGCAGATGCGGTCGCGCAATATCCGGTAGATGCGCTCGAACCGCTCCCGCGCGGAGAGCGGGCGCGGCGGCGCGGCGGTCACCGTCGTGGGCGGCTTGGCCTCTGTCTCGATCGTCACCCAGCCTCCAGGACAGCGTGCAGGAATTGCCGTGTCCGCTCGTTCTTGGGAGCACCAAACAGTTCGCTTGGCGGTCCCTGCTCGCAGATCTTGCCTTGATAGAAGAAACAAACGCGGTCGGAAAACTCCTTGGCGAAGCCCATCTGATGGGTGACCATCAGCATGGTGAGATCATGCTCGCGCCCGATTTGCCTTATCACCTGCAGCACTTCGCCGACAAGCTCCGGGTCGAGCGCCGACGTCACCTCGTCGAACAGCATGATCTTGGGCCGCATTGCCAGCGCCCTGGCGATGGCGACGCGCTGCTGCTGGCCGCCGGAAAGCTGTGACGGATAGTGGTCCTTCTTCTGGGCCAGACCGACCAGCTCCAGCAGCTCGGCCGCTCGTGCCTCGGCGTCCGCCCGCTTCATGCCGAGCACCGTTATCGGCGCCTCGATGCAGTTCTGCATCGCCGTCATATGCGGAAACAGGTTGAACGACTGGAACACCATGCCGATCTTGGCGCGGATCTTGCGGATGTGGGCGAGATCGGCGGGAACAAGCCTGCCGTTCCTCTCCATATGGGTCAGCGGCTCGCCTTCGACCCAGATGACGCCGTCATTGATCGTCTCCAGCGTCATCAGCATGCGCAGCACCGTCGTCTTGCCCGAACCCGACGGACCGATGACGGAGACTTTTTCGCCGCGCGCTATTTCGAGATTGAGCCCGTCGAGAACGGTTAACGTGCCGTAGCGTTTCGATACATTGTCGAAGCGGACCATCGGTTGTTCAGTCATCGCGTGGTCCTCCGGTTGAGCAGCCCTTCGAGGGAGCGGATGAGCGCCGCCGAAACCAGGCTCATGGCAAGGAAAAACAGGCCGACCAGCGTGATCGGCTCGGTGTAGCGGAATGTTTCGGAGCCGATGATCTTGGCGGTCTGCATCAGTTCCATCACGGCGATTGCGGAAAGCAACGGCGTTTCCTTGAACAAGGCCACCAGATAATTGCCGAGCGCCGGAACGATCGGCGGGATCGCCTGCGGAATGATGATGTCGCGGAACGTCGTCCAGGACGAGAGATTGAGCGCGATCGAAGCTTCCCACTGGCCGCGATGGATGTTGTCGAAACCGGCGCGATAGACCTCGGAGCAATAGGCGGCGTAGTGGATGCCGATGGCCAGCACCCCGGCGGTGAAAGCGTCGAGCACGACACCGAATTTCGGAAAGACGAAATAGAGAAAGAATATCTGGATGAGCAGCGGGGTCGAGCGGATCAGCTCGACCAGCACCGAAATCGTCCAGCTGGTCCATGGCACGGCGATGCGGACAACGGCCAGCACCAGGCCGAGCGAGGCGGCAAGCGCAAAGCCGATCAGCGTCGCTTCGATGGAAATGACGGCGGCGCGGGCAAGCACCGGCAGGATTTCCAGGGCAAATCCCCAGTCCCAGATCATGCCGCCTTCCCCCGCGCCAGTCCGAGCGACGCTCGCCTTTCAAGAAGCCGCATGCCGATGGTCACAACCAGCGACATTGCCAGGTACATCAAAAGAACGAGGGTGAAGATCGGAATGGTCTTGAACGTGTTCTGGTTCATTTGCTGCGCCTTGAAGGCGAGATCCGAAAGCGTGATCAGCGAGACCAGCGCCGTCGATTTCAGAAGCTCGATGAACAGATTGCCCCAGGGCGGGATCATCGCGACAAAGGCCTGCGGCAGGATGATCCGGCGCAGCATCTGCGGGCGGCTCATGTTCAATGCAGTACACGCTTCCCACTGGCCGCGGGCGACGGACTGGATCGCGCCGCGCACGCACTCCGATCCGTAAGCGCCGACATTCAGGCCGAGCGCCAGCACCGCCACAACGAATGCGTTGATCGTGACGCCGAATTGCGGGAGCACGAAAAACAGCCAGAACAATTGCACCAGTGCCGACGTTCCGCGGAAGATCTCGACGTAAACCGTGGCCAGCCATCTGAGCGGCGTCGGGCCATACATCCTTGCAAGTGCCGCAAGCACGCCCATGATAATTGCCAGCAGGCTGCCGAGGACGGCGATCTCGACCGTCAGGACCGCGCCTTGCAGCAGCCCCGGCATGAACACTCTATAGCTTTCCTGTGTTGCCAACGCGCCGATCACGACTAGCGCGATGACCAGCATGGCAATGAGCGTACGGATTCCCATGCGATTCCCCCGGGAAAAAAGGGCGGCGCTTTCGCGCCGCCAGCAGTTGGGAACCTATTTGCCAGCGCAGAGCTCTGCGGTGGTCTTGTTGGGCAGATAATCCTTGCCGAAGCCGAGTGGCTCGACCAGCGCGATATGCTCCGGCGAACCGATGAACTTCTTCAGCTCGGCGTTGAAAGCCTGCTGCAGGTCGGTGTCTTCCTTGCGGAAGCCGAAGCCGCCATGGCCTTTCACCGACTTGCCGGCGACCTCGCCGAAGGGCTTGGTCGATTCGACACCGTCGGCCTTCTTGGCCATGTCGGCGATCGAAAGGGCGGTAAGCGCGGCAGCATCGGCGCGGCCCGACTGGACGGCGGCGACCAAGCTGGACTGGTCGGGCAAGGAGACGATCTGCCCATCGGCAACGCCCGCTTCCTTGGCGAAGCCGCCTTCGACGGCGCCGGCCATCACGGCAAGCTTGAGATCCGGATTGTCCTTGATGCTGGAAAAATCCTTGATGCCTTTCGGATTGCCTTTTGCCACCAGCATAGCCTCGCCGATGCCGTAGGACGGCTCGGAGTAGTTGATCTCGGCGCAGCGCTTCGGGGTGATGAACATGCCGGCGGCGATGATATCGAAGCGGCCGGCCTTGAGACCTGGAATGAGCGAGCCGAATTCGGTCAAAACACCGTCGACCTGCGGTATGCCCATCTTGGCGAGCACCGCCTTGGCGACTTCCGGCGCCTCGCCGGTCAGCTTGCCGTCTGGCGTGGCGTAACCGAACGGCGCCTCGTTGGCGAAACCGACGCGGATGTAGCCGTCCTTCTTGGCCCGTTCGAGGGTGGTTTCCGCGTGAGCGGACAGCGAGGTCAATGACGTCGCCGCGAGCGCGATGCAGGCAGCCGCTTTCACGACCATGCGGCGCGATATCGATGAATTGAACATGCTTTTCTCCCATTGGACAACTGTGGATGGTTCCCAGGGCGCGGCCTTCTTCGAGGTCGACGCCTGCTTGATCAGACGTATACAACTGCCCTAGACATTTCGCAAGCAGAGATATAGAAACCATGGAAATTCGGCGATAATTCGTAGTTAGCCAACAAATTGACGTCGAGTTGTGCACAATTTGGGCCTGCTTGCCCATATCTTATCAAAGGGCAAGCGGCGTACCTGGAAGGCAGATTTCGGTGGCGACCGCGAAGGGCTTCGGGACATTCACGCAAGCGGAGTATGGGCAGCGCCTCGCCGGCGTGAAGACACGCATGCAACAAGCCGGCTTCGATCTCATCGTCTGTCAGGATCCAGCCAACATGTGCTGGCTGACCGGCTATGACGGATGGTCGTTCTACGTTCCGCAGTGCGTGCTCGTCCATCTGGAGGAGGACCGGCCGATCTGGTTCGGCAGGGCGCAGGATGCCAAGAGCGCACGCCTGACCACCGGCCTGCCCGAGACAAACATCGTGCCGTTCTCGGAACGGCTGGTGCAGCAGCCGGTCGAACACCCTTATGACGAACTCGCCCAACTGATCCGGTCGCGCGGCTGGGGAAAGGCCCGTATCGGCGTCGAGATGGACGCGCATTATTACACTGCGCGCTGCCACGCCCATCTTGTCGAGGGGCTGCCCGACGCGCATTTCGCCAACAACCATGATCTCGTTAACTGGGCGCGGCTGGTCAAATCCGAAGCGGAGCTGGTGCTGATCCGCGAGGCGGGTGCGATCTGCACGCATGCCATGAACCGCGCCATCGGGAAAATGCGGCCCGGTGTGCCTCAGAACCATGTCATTGCGGAAATCTATCACGCGCAGATCATGGGGGTGCCCGGAGCGGGCGGCGACTATTCCGCGATCTGTCCGCTGATGCCCGTCGGCGAGGGCACGAGCACGCCGCATCTGACGTGGTCCGACGCGCCGCTGCCGGACAGCGGCCCCGCCATTCTGGAGATCGCCGGCGTGCGGCGCCGCTATCACGCGGCGCTGACGCGGACCGTACATTTCGGCAAGCCGCCGCTAGCCATCCTCGACATGGCCAAGGCAATCGTCGAGGGTGTCGACGCCGGCCTCGACAAGGCGCGCCCCGGCTACACCGCCGAACAGGTGGAAGCCGCCTGGCAGGCAGTCCTGCGACGGAACGGGCTGAAGAAGGAAAGCCGCGTCGGCTATCCGGTCGGGCTCGCCTACCCGCCCGATTGGGGTGAACGCACCGCAAGCCTTCGTCCCGGCGACACTACCGAGATGCAGTCCGGGATGTGCTTCCATTTCATGGCCGGCGTCTGGCTCGACGATTTCGGCATCGCCATCTCGGAATCGTTCGTCGTCACGGAACGCGGCGGCGAACGCCTCTGCGACGTGGCGCGCGAACTCATCGTCATCGACTGACATGGCGGCCAGGAAACCGGCTGCCGAAAAAGACCATGCGCGCCAGCAAGCCGGCAACAAGCACGAGGACACCCGATGGACCGCAATCCGTTTTCCGAAGCCGAAATCGCCGGCCGCCTTGCCAAGGTCCGTATTGCACTGGCCGAGCGCGAGCTCGACGCGGCGGTCTTCGCCTCGCCGGAGAACGTCTTCTATCTCACCGGGCTTGATCACTGGGGGTATTTTGCCCCTCACCTGCTGGTCGTTCCGCTCCGGGGAAAACCTGTTCTGGTCACCCGCTCGATGGAGAAGGTGACGATCGAGAAGCAGGTGAAGGCAGCGGAATTCCGTGGCCACTCTGACAGCGAAACGGCGGCCGACCTTACCGCGCGGGTGCTTGCGGAGCTCGGCCTGTCCGGCAAGCGGATCGGTCTCGAATACTGGACGGCCGGCCTTAGCCATGGACTTGCCGTGGCGCTCCAGACGCAAGCCGATGCAACTTGGAGCGATGTCTCCGGTCTGATCGACAAGATGCGGCGGGTGAAGAGCACCGAAGAACAGGCGCTGATGCGGCGTGCCGCAAAGGTGACGGACGCCGCCGCCGGTGCCGCGATCGCCGCGATCTCCGATGGCGCTTCCGAACAGGAGGTCGCCGCCCAATGTGTTGCGGCAATGATCCGCGCCGGCGGTCATGCGCCGGGCTTCGGACCGTTCATCCGCCCGGCCGCGCGCCTGGGTGAAGAGCACACGACCTGGGGCGACGGAATCTACCGCAAGGGCGAGCCGGTCTTTGTCGAACTGTCGGGGTGCATCTCGCGCTACCATGCCCCGCTCGGCCGGCTCGTTCGCATCGGCCACATCAGCGATGAAGACGCCGCAATGGCGGAGGTGACCGCCAAGGCCTTCAACGCGGTCGTCGAGGCGCTGCGGCCGGGCGCCAAGGCGCGCGATGTTTACGCCGCCTGGCAGGCCGTCGCCGACGAGGCCGGCCTTTCCCACTATCGCCGCCATCACTGCGGCTACCTTGTCGGCGCCGGCCAGCCGCCGTCATGGACCGGCGGCAATTCGGTGACCGGCTTGCGACACGATTCCGACCTCGAGATCGAAACGGGGATGAGCTTCCACATCCTGTCATGGCTGATGGGAACGGGTCGCGGCAATGACTTCGTCTCCAACACGGTGCTTTTGACCGACGCGGGCGCCGAAGTGCTCACCCGCACGCCGGCCGGCCCGATCGTTCGATAGGCCCGCACGCATGGCGCGCTATTCGGCACTCTCGATTTTCCGCAACGCGCTCGCCGGCCAGAAGAATTGGCAGCGCGCCTGGCGTGCGGCGGAGCCAAAACCGTCCTATGATGTGATCGTCATCGGCGGCGGCGGACACGGCCTCGCCACCGCCTTTTACCTCGCCGAGAACCACGGCATCCGTAACGTCGCCGTACTCGAAAAGGGCTATGTCGGCGGCGGCAATGTCGGCCGCAACACCACCGTCATCCGCTCCAACTACCTGCTCGACGGCAACACCCAGTTCTACGAATTCTCGATGAAGCTCTGGGAGGGCATGTCGCGGGCGCTGAACTTCAACGTCATGTTCTCGCAGCGCGGCCAGCTCGTCACGGCGCATTCGGCCGATCAGCTCGACGGCTTCAGCCACCGCGCCAATGTCATGCGGCTGAATGGCATTGATGCCGATATCCTCGACCGCGACGAGGTGCGCCGTCTCGTGCCCTATCTCGATTTTTCCGACACCGCCCGCTTTCCGATCCATGGTGCCATCTTCCAGGGCCGGGCGGGCACGGCGCGCCACGACGCCGTCGCCTGGGGCTATGCGCGCGCCGCCGACAGCCATGGCGTCGACATAATCCAGAACTGCGAAGTGACAGGCTTCCTCCGCGACCGCGACAGTATCGTCGGCGTCGAAACGACGAAAGGCCGGATCGGCGCCGGCAAGGTCGGCCTCGCTGTTGCCGGTCATACATCCGTGCTCGGTGCCAAGGCCGGCCTTGACCTGCCGATCGAAAGCCACGTCCTGCAAGCCTTTGTCACCGAACCGCTGAAGCCGCTGGTAGATCACGTCGTCGCTTACGGCGCCGACCATTTCTACGTCAGCCAGTCCGACAAGGGCGGACTGGTCTTCGGCGGCAATCTCGACGGCTACAATTCATACGCCCAGCGCGGCAATCTCGGCGTCGTGCGCGAGGTGGCGGAGGCGGCGATTGCTTTGATGCCGTGCATTTCGCGCGTCCGTCTGCTGCGCCACTGGGGCGGCGTCATGGACATGACTCCCGATGCCAGCCCGATCATCTGCCCGACGCCGATCGACGGCCTCTATCTCAATGGCGGCTGGTGCTATGGCGGCTTCAAGGCGACGCCGGCTTCCGGCTGGTGCTTCGCCCACACGATCGCCACCGGCAAGCCGCATCCCCTGATCGCGGCCTACGGACTCGATCGTTTCCGCACCGGCCACACGCTCGATGAGGCCGGTGTCGGCCCTTCCGCCTGGCTGCAATAGGAGGCGGGACAAAATGCTGCGCATCGAATGCCCCTGCTGCGGCCCGCGCGACCATGACGAGTTCCGCTATGGCGGCGATGCCTCGGTCACGCGTCCAACCCATGACGATGCCGATCCGGAGGCCTGGTACCGCTACGTCTATATCAGGACAAACCCGGCCGGCCCGCACCGTGAATTCTGGCAGCACGTGACCGGCTGCCGGCAATGGCTGGTGGTCGAACGCGACACCCGCAACCACGCGATCGCATCCGTCGACTTCGCCAGGAAATCGACTGTCAGGAAACAACCGGCATGAGTTCGAACCGCAAACGCCTGCCAGCGGGTGGCCGCATCAGTCGCGAGGTGCCGGTAGATTTCACCTTCGATGGCCGCAAGCTGATTGGGTATCGCGGCGACACGCTCGCCTCCGCGCTGCTCGCCAATGGCGTCACCCTGGTCGGGCGCAGCTTCAAATATCATCGCCCGCGCGGCATTTTTTCCGCCGGGCCCGAAGAGCCGAATGCGCTGGTTACGCTCGGGAGCGCCGGCAGGCGCGAGCCGAACCTGCCGGCGACGACGCTGGAACTCGCCGACGGCATGGTCGTGGAGAGTCAGAACCGCTGGCCGTCGCTTGCCTTCGACGTACAAAGCGTCAATGGGCTGTTGGCACCGTTTCTGTCCGCCGGCTTCTACTACAAGACCTTCATGGGCCCGACGCGCCGCGCCTGGATGTTCTACGAACATTTCATCCGCAAGGCGGCCGGCCTGGGCAGAGCCGGCACCGGCCCCGATCCCGACCGCTACGAGGTTCATCATGCCTTCGCCGATGTCGCCATCGTCGGCGGCGGCCCGGCGGGATTGTCGGCGGCGCGGGCGGCCGCCGCGGCCGGCGCGCGGGTCGCGCTGATCGAGCAGGATTTCCTGCTTGGCGGCCAGCTTCTGGCGGAACCGTCCGACAGCGCAGCGGCCGCATGGCTGAGGCAGGCCGAGGCCGAGTTGGAGGGCTTCGAAACCGTCGCGCTGATGAAGCGGACGACCGCTTTCGGCAGCTATGACGGCAATGTGCTTGGACTGGTCGAACAGCGCGATCCAACCGATCCGCAGCCGAATGGCGAGACACGCCAAACGGTCACCATGCTGCGCGCCCGCGCCATCGTTTTCGCCACCGGCGCCATCGAGCGACCAATGGTGTTCTCGAACAACGACCGGCCCGGCGTCATGCTCGCCTCGGCCGCGCGGACCTACCTCAACCGTTTCGCCGTCCTGCCGGGCAAGAAAATCATTGTCGCCACCAGCAATGACGGTGCCTGGCGCACCGCCTTCGATTACGCCGCAGCCGCCGCGGAGGTGACGGTTGCCGATCTGCGCGCCGTCCCGCCCTTAGCACTTGCCGCGGAAGCCGCACGGCTCGGCGTGGTGGTGCGGGCCGCAACGCGCATCGTCGACCTGCACGGCGGCCATACCGTCAGGCGCGTAACGCTCAATGGACCGGAGGGACAATCCTCGGCCGCCTGTGACCTGGTCTGCATCTCCGGCGGCTGGTCGCCAACCGTGCATCTCACCTCCCACCTCGGTGTCAAACCTGTCTATCGCGACGACATTGACGGCTTCGTGCCGGGCGTCTTTTCAGCCAGCCAGTTCGGCGCCGGCGCAATGATAGGAGCTTATGCGACCGCCGCTGCCGTCGAGCACGGCCATCGCGCCGGCATCGAAGCGGCAGCCTCCTGCGGCAAGTCGGCGCCGGTGCCCGCTCCATCGAAACTCGATCTCGGCGAGACCGCTACGACGCTACTTCGCGAAGCCCCTTCGGTCGGACGTGGAAAAGCCTTCGTCGATTTCCAGATGGACGTGACGACCGGGGATATCGAGCTCGCCCATCGTGAAGGCTATGAATCGGTCGAGCATCTGAAGCGCTACACCACGCTCGGCATGGGCACCGATCAGGGCAAGACCAGCAATTTTCCCGCACTTGCCGCCATGGCAGCGCTGCGCGGCGCAACGATTCCCGAGACCGGCACCACGACCTTCCGCCCGCCCTATACGCCGGTGGCGATCGGCGCGCTTGCCGGACGCGCCGTCGGCCATCATTTCAAGCCGATCCGCCGCACGCCGATGCACGACTGGCACATGGCGAACGGCGCCGAGATGCTCGAGGTCGGGCTCTGGATGCGGCCCTATTTCTACCGGCAGTCGGGCCGCGACGTGAACGAGGCCTATGTTGCCGAAATGCGTACCGTGCGTCAGGCCGCGGGGCTGATGGACATCTCCACGCTCGGCAAGATCGATGTCCAGGGCCCGGATGCGGCAATCTTCCTCGACCGCGTCTATGCCAACGGCTTTGCCAAACTGGCGATAGGCCGCGCCCGCTACGGCGTCATGCTGCGCGACGACGGCATCGTCTTCGACGACGGCACCACGACGCGGCTAGCGGAAAACCGGTTCTTCATGACCACTTCGACCGCCAAGGCCGCCGATGTGCTGTCGCGTCTCGAATTCCTGCTCGACACGGCCTGGCCGGATTTGCGCGTGGCCGTTACCTCGGTCAGCGATGAATGGGCGGCGATGTCGGTTGCCGGGCCCAACAGCCGCGCAATCCTCGGTGTTGCTTTTCCTGGTCTCGACGTTTCCGACGCGGCGCTTCCGCATATGGGGCTACTCGAAAGCGAGTGGCAGGACCGTGGGCTCCGCATCCTGCGCCTCGGTTATTCCGGCGAGCGCGCTTACGAAGTCTATGTCGGCGCCACTGCCGGTGAACAGCTCTGGAGCCGCTTGCTCGAAGCCGGCAGACCCTTCGACCTGAAGCCTTACGGTGTCGAGGCGCTCGGCGCGCTGCGGGTCGAAAAGGGCCATGTCGCCGGACCGGAGATCGATGGGCGCACGACGCTCGACGATCTCGGCCTCGGCCGCATGGCCGGCAAGCGCAGCGGCTTCGTCGGCGATGTACTGCGCCGCCGCCAGGCCTATCAGGTGCCTGAGCGCCAGCGGCTGGTCGGACTGGAATGCGCCGAAGACGGCAAGCGCCTCCGCGGCGGGGCGATCCTGTTCCTGCCCGACGACAAGATCGAGGGCCATGGCCGCGGCCGGGTGACCTCGATCACCTTTAGCCCAGAACTCGACCGCTATGTCGGATTGGCCCTGCTTGCCGGTGATGTCGCGGCAGAAGGAAGCGAGGTCGTGGCGGTCTATCCGATGAAGGCCGAAACGGTTCGCGCCCGCGTTGTCTCGCCGGTATTCATCGATCCGCAGGGAGAACGGCTGCATGGCTAGCTTGACCTCTTCTCGGGATTTCAGTCTGTCCGTGGCGGATTGTCCGCTTATCCAGATCGAGGGCTGGGACGCGACACTGAGACAATTCGAAAAGAGCGTCTCGGCGTCGCTCAACACGAAACTTCCCGCTTCGGTGGGAGAGACGGTTCGCCACAAGGGCCTTTTGACCATCCGCGTTGCACCTCGCCGCCTTTGGCTGGCTCTCGACGAAGGCACAGAAGCGCCAGCCCTTGTCGTCGACCCCGATCTCGGCTGTTCCGTGCCCCTTGGGGAAGGTCGTGTTCGTTTGAAAATGGCCGGCCCTGGTATCGCAAGGCTTCTGTCCGGCTGCATTGCCGTCAACTGGCACGCGCCGACCGCCGCTCCGGGCCGCGCCGTGCAAACATCCTTCCATCACGTGCCCGTGCTCTTCCTGCGCACCGGCGAGACCGCGTGCGAACTCATCGTGCCGCGAAGTTTTTCGCGAAGCCTCTCGGATTGGATTGCCGACGGCTAGCCAATACCGGTTCTTCGGGCAAGGGCCGGCTTTAGCGGCGATCCAAGCCGCCATCACGAAGCCATCTACTCTCTTGCCGGCCAGTCCTGCAGGAGCGTAATCCCAAACTTCGGCGCGGCTACTTTGAGCCGCTCGATATCGGCAGGCGTCGGCGGCCCGACCACCTCTCCCTTGCTGCGTTCATGGCCACCTTCGGCGAGAAACTGCTCGAACACACTTGGCGTGTCTATCAGGATATAGCGAACGAGCTGGTTGCCGGGATTCATAAGCTGGTGCGGGATGCCCCGCTTCAAAAACATGCTCTCGCCGGGCGAGAGCGTTCGGACCACACCGTCCACAATTGCGGTCAAGTGCCCTTCGATGACGTAGACCGTCTCGTCGTCATTCGCATGAACATGGATTGGCGTTTTGGTGTGCCCGTCGCTTCTGTTTTCGAACAGACTCAACAAGCCTCCCGTCTGTTCGCCGGAGACCAGTCGCTTCATGACGATGCCCGCGAGCACGAATTCTTTTGGTTCAACATCCGTCATTGATCCAATCCTGCCAGGCACATTTGGTGGGCCGTCAAGCAGACGAGCTGCGCAGCGACATCCGGCAAACGTCGAACTGGCTCGCGGGTTCCCGGTCGCCGGAGTTCCCTCTTCCCAAGCTCCGTTTGGACGAAAAGACGGCTTCGTTGTCACCGGACATGCAGGCCGACATCCGCCAATTCGAGGGCGCCGCAGAGATCCGCCTAACTGACGGCAAAGCTGCAACGGGCTGCCAGGCTCTCGCCGGGCCCAAGCACCGACAGTCCATTCCATTTGTCGATCGAACCCCGATTATGAGCATCGACAACATGACTGACCGGTTCAAAACAGAAGAAGTCGCTCTCGTCCGATGGCGAATAGACCAGGTAGAAATTCAAGGGCGATGAAGCTTCAATCCGCAGGCTGCAACTGTGCTCCGGCCACGATATGGTAGCGACGCCGTTCCAACCGGCAAACAGATTGTTTATCCATCCGCTCGGCAAGGCGGCCGGGGCGCCGAAATCCCAGTCGGGACGGGTTTTGACATCCACAAATCGTTCAGGGAGATGGTTGGGCCGTTCGAGGCAAACCTGTGATGCCGCGGCGTGAAGCGTGGTCAACGCTGTTCTCGGGAACCATGGATGGATGCCAAGCCCGAACGGCAATCTGATCGAGGCCCGATTGACGATGCGAAGTTTCAGCTCGAGCCCCTGTCCGGCCAGCGCGTAGCTCACCTCGGCGCGATATCGGTATGGGCCGGGGCCGTTGCTGATGAGCGACAGCTTTGCGTTGTCCTGCGTTACGCTGTCGACGTCCCACTCGCTCGAAAATCCATTGCCGTGAATGGGAAAGGGCTCGCGTGCAACATTGGCAGGCAGTTCGTGGAATTTGCAGTCGAATGTGAACCCGCCGCCCGAGATGCGATTTGACCATGGCAAAAGCAGGTTGCAGGCAAGGTCGAACGGGTTGCTGCTCCCGCCGTTCGGCCAAGGCCTGAAGAGCGGCACGCGTCCATGGTCCAGTCTCGCAAGACCTGCCCCAAGCGATGGGACGATTTCAGCAGACAGGTCTCCGCTTCTGATCTTGATCGTCCCGACCATCCGCTTCAGACGGTACTGGCCTTGGCAGCGGCGATCGGCTGTTGATGGCGGCCTTTGCGAGCCACTGCAAGAAGGTCGTTCGACGCGATCCCGATGAGCGCCTTCATCTGATCGTGTGCATCGTCGGCCCTCCGCATCCTGATTGCCTCCAGCACGTCGCCATGCGCGCTCAGCGTCTGCTGGTAATTAGCGGTGGCCGATGTGGTCAAGCGGAAGGAGAAGCTGAGGGCGGCCGCAAGCATATTGCCGAGATTGGCGAACACCGGGTTGCGGCTGGCACGCAGGATGGCCGTATGAAACCTGACGTCGGCATCGAGACACGCAGCGAGATCATCCTGCGGAGCAATGCGCATGGCTTCATAGGCCGCTTCGATGACCGCGAGATCGCCTGACGTCGCCATCTTGGCCGCAAGTTGGGCGGCAGCGGGTTCAATGACCAGCCGCGCCTCGATCAATCCTCGGACGAAATCGAGATCGGGCTCGATATCGCGCATCCATTCCAGAACCTGTGCATCCAGCCTGTTCCATTCGCTCGACACGCGCACACGCGTCCCGGCCCGCTTGCGCGCCTCGATCAATCCTTTCGCCGAAAGCGTCAGAAGAGCATCGCGAAGCGCGGTGCGGCTCGCCCCGTAGATAACGCAAAGCTCGGCTTCCGTCGGCAGGACGGAGTGCTGGGCGTAGGAGCCGGCGAGGATGCGCTGTCCGAGATCGCGTGCGATGCGATCCTTGAGCGATGACGTGGTGCCATCTGCGGCAGGAATGTCCTGCTTGCCTTGGCCAGTCGAAGCGATCGCCGCGTCCATCGTCATGTCCTGTTCAAGTGGTACTCGGCAATTACCACAGCAAGTATCAGCAGCGAGCCCTTGGCAAGCAACTGATAGAAGGTTGGCACGGACGTCAGTATCATTCCGTTGTTGAGGACGCCAATGATGGCGACGCCCAGCAGTGCGCCGACGATCGTGCCCTTGCCGCCCTGCAAGGCGCAGCCACCAAGAACGGCCGCTGTGATGGCCTCGAGTTCCAGGCCTTGGGATCCGGATACGGGCTGCCCGGAGCCGGTACGGGCAGCCAACAGAATCCCGGCCAATCCGGCCGCCACTCCACTCATGATGTAGATGCCGACGCGGTAGCGGTTGATGTCGATGCCGGAGAAGCGTGCGACAACGGGATTGCCGCCCAGGGCATAGATGTTGCGGCCAACGATCGAGCGGGCAAGGAAGAGATGGAACACGATCGCGGTCAGCAAGAGAATCCAGATCAGCAGAGGCAGGCCGAGGATTCGTCCGATCCCGATGAAGCGGAAAGTCTCGCTGAAAATCGCGATCGATTGCCCGTCGGACATGATGAACGCGATGCCGCGGAAGATCGCCATCGTACCGAGAGTCGCGATGACAGCGTTGACCCGCCCATAGGTGATGATGATGCCGTTCACGAGGCCGGCAAGACCGCCCAGGACCAGGCCGGCAAGAATGCCCGCGGCGGGTGATCCGGTGGCCTGGATGGCCATTGCCGTCGATACTGTGGTCAGACCGACAATTGCGCCGACGGCAATATCGAGCCCTCCGGCGACAATAACCACGGTCTGGCTCATCGCCAGAACGCCCAGGATGGTAATGCCTAGACCGATGTTCAGCAGGTTTCGGCTGGAGAAGAACACGTCGCCTCTCAGGGTGCCGAAAATGAGCACGAGAATGGCGAGAGCAACAAGAAGGCTTATGTTGTGAATGCCGATGCGCTCTGCGATGCGCAAGGAAGCGCGCCTTCTGCCGGTTTGCGTTGTTGCTGTCCTGAGCTCAAGGCTGTTCACTGAATTTGTCCTCCAAGCGATGCTGCAGATTGAGGCATGGCATGTCTCAGGATCGTGGCCTCGTCGATGGCAGGGCGGGAAAGTTCGGCCGTGATCCGGCCTCCAGCCATAACAAGCACCCTGTCGGCCAGCCCGATCAGTTCCGGCATTTCGGAGGAAATCAGGATTATGCCGATGCCGCTGGCGGCGAGTTCGTCGATCAGGCGATAGATTTCCGCCTTGGCGCCGATGTCGATGCCGCGGGTCGGCTCGTCGAGGATGAGAAGCATCGGCTGCCGCGCAAGCCAGCGCGCGAGAACGACCTTCTGTTGGTTGCCACCCGATAATTTCGAAACCTGTTCGTCGAGGTTAGGCGCCTTGATCGACATCTTTGCTGCAAGCGGTGAGACGATCTCCAGTGCCTTGCGCCGGTTGAAGAAGCCGAAGGTCGACGTTCTGTCGGGCACGCAAAGCGAGGCGTTATCAAGAATGCTTCGGAACAACAGCAGCGCCTCGTGCTTGCGGTCTTCTGGGGCAAAGCCGATGCCCGCCACGATCGCTGCATGCGGACTGTTGGGGCCAACGGGCACACCATTCATCGTTATGGTTCCGTCGAGGCGCCTATCATAGCCGACAATCGCCTTTGCCAGTTCGGATCGGCCCGCACCCATAAGGCCGGCAATGCCGAGCACCTCGCCGCGGCGGACCTTGAGGCTCACATCGGTGACGTGGTCGGTGGTCAGGCCCGTCACCTCCAGCAACGGTTGCCCCGATTGCCACGTCTCGCGCGTAAACAGATCGGCTATGTCGCGGCCGACCATGAGCTTGGCTATGGTCTGCTCGCTGGCACCGGCAGCGGGGGAATCATCGACCAGCCGGCCGTCCCGCAACACGACAATGCGATCCGCAAGGTCGATGACCTCGTTCAGCCTGTGAGAGATGTAGACGATCGAAGTGCCCTCGCCGCGCAGCCGGCGAATTACTGAAAACAGACGGCGCGCTTCGTCGTCGGTCAGTGACGAGGTCGGCTCATCGAATGCGATCAGCCGGCCGCCGGCACGTATGGCGCGCATGATTTCGATCATCTGGCGCTGTGCCGGACCGAGTGTGCTGCAGAGTTGACGCGGCAGCATATCCTGCTGCATGCCGAAGGTCGCAAGCACCTTATCGGTCTGGTCCTCGAGCCTGTGCCAGTCGAGCAGGACGCCTGCCAGCCGCGGCAGTTCGCCGACGAAAATGTTCTCGGCCACGGTCAGGTTCGGAACGATCTCCGGCTCCTGATGGATGACGCGTATTCCGGCTCTGTGGCTGTCGCGCGGTTCGCTGAAAACGATCGGCGTGGAGCCATGCAGCACGGTGCCGGTGTCCGGTGCGAACACGCCCTCGAGAATTCGCATCATTGTCGACTTGCCGGCGCCATTCTCGCCAACCAGGGCAAGCACCTCTCCTGGCCGAAAGGCAATCGAGACATTGTCGAGCGCCTGCACGACGCCGAAGCGCTTCGATATCCTGTCGAGCGAGAAGAAATCCGATTGCATCAAAAGCTCACTCCCGAGGATCGATCCCGTGTGCCCGTCGACGAACTGCCGGCCCAAAGAGCGTCATGCGCACTGCGGCGCATGACGCATATCTGGTTCAGTGGCAGAGCTTGGCTTTGTAGTCCGACGCAAAATTGTCGGCGGTGATGTATTCCGGGTCAGTGAAGGATTGAACGGGAAGCTTGGTTCCGTCCTTGATGGAGGCCAAGAGAATCTTCACCGCCAGCGCGCCATGATTTTCCGAATTGAGCCACATCGTACCACGGAACGCCGAGGGCTTTCCGGATCCGAAGGCATCGCAGGCGCGGCTCCCGTCGATGCCGATCCCCATGCCCTGGTCTGCGGAATAGCCGGCATTCTCCAGTGCTCGCGCACCACCCAGCACGCCGTCATCGTTGCATGAATAGAATATCCAGTTCGTGACGCTGGGATTGGCCGTCAGTGTGGTGGTCATCACGTCGATGGCGTTGACCATCGTGTTGTCGTAGGGGACGCGAACGATGTTGCCCGGCTTGAAATCGGGCACCGCCTTCAGGAACGCTTCTTCCGCGCCCTTGTTGCGCTGCATGCAGGTATCGGCCTTGCGGTCCTCGATCGAGGCGATGCGCACCTCTTTGCCCGCCCAGCCTTCAGCCTTGTAGAGCTTGGCAAGCTCTTCGCCCACCCGCGCACCGATATTGTAAGCATTCATGCCGACATAGGGGACCTGGGTGCCATCCTGGTAGTAGATATCGTCGTCCACCGCCACCAAGGGAATTTTTGCGGCCTTTGCTTTCTCCGCGATGACCGGTCCCAGCGCCTTGTCGGGGACAACGATGGCGATGCCTTTCACGCCATCGCCGACCATCGTATCGAAGGTCGTGATCGTCAAATTGGCGTCGAACTGAACGTCCTGCGACACGAACGCGGCCCCGGCCGCCTCAGCCGCTTTCTTGGCGCCGCCGACTTCGGCGACAAACCATGGATGATCTCCCATCTTGTTGATGTAGCCGATCTTGATGTCGTCTGCGCTTGCTGCGCCACCCATCAGTCCGGCAGCCAGTACCGCAAATGTCGCCAATGCCTTTGTTGTGGTTTTCATGAAGATCCTCCCTGAGCTCAATGGTGGTTGCTAGTCGTGGTAGAGAACCGAGCGCCCACCATCGATGGTGATCGTCTCGGCATTTATGAACGGCGCTTCGTCCGAAGCGAGGAAAACCGCCGTCATTGCAACCTCGTCCGGCCGGCCAATTCGCTTGGGCGGATGGAGGTCGTAGGCTCGCCGCTTCTCCTCGGCGGGGTTCGGGAATGTGTTCCAGTAGGCTTCCGCGATCGGCGTCTCGATATAGCCGGGTGCTATCGCGTTCACCCGGATACCGCGTGCGGCATATTCGATGGCCAGCGAACGGGTCAGGCCCAAAAGTGCATGCTTGGCGACGGGATACGGAAACGTATGGGGAATGATCTGGAAGGCGTGACAGCTCGCCATGTTGACGATGGACCCCGAGCCCTTCGCCAGCATCGTCGGCAAAACCGCCTTGGCGCAGAACCACGCGGCCTGGAGGTCGAGCTTGAGGCAGCGCTCCCATTCCTCATCCGGCATCAGCAATGGTTCGTAGAAGACGTTGGCACCGGCATTGTTGACCAGAACGTCGACGCTGCCATGGGCCGTGATCGTGCGGGCGACCATGTCCGCGACCGCGGATGCGTCGGTGACGTCCGTCTCGATGAACAGGGCGTCCGCGCCCTGGGCACGCAATTCGTCGGCGACCGCTTGGCCGCTTGCCGCATTCAGTTCGGCAATGACGGTCTTTGCCCTATGTGTTGCAAAGGCGCGGGCGATGGCGGCACCTATGCCTTGGCCGGCGCCCGTGACGATTGCGATCTTTCCTTGCAGCCGGCCTGCCATTGCATTCACCAGTCAACCACGGTGCCGTCCGGCATGACGGCATTGCGGGCATGCAGCACTTCCTGCTTGAAGGGGTGACGCGCGATGACGTCCTCATTGACGGTGACGCCAAGGCCCGGCAGATCGGGCAGGTCCCAGCGGCCTGGTTTACGCCGAATTGGCCAGGTAACGACGTCGTCGTACCAGGCGACGGCACCGGACATCTCCTCCTGAATGACGACGTTTGGCGTCGATATGCCGAAGTGAAGAGCAGCGACGCCAGCGATCGGACCGAGCGGGTTGTGCGGCGCAAGGCCGATGCCTGCCGTTTCCGCCATGGCCGCGATTTTCTTTGTCTCCAGCAGACCGCCAGTGTGGCAAATATCAGGCTGGGCAATGTTGAAGGCACGGGCTGCGATCGAGTGCGTGAATTCGCGACGTCCGATCAGCCGCTCGCCGGAAGCGATCGGCACGGCCGATCGCGCCGTGATATGCGCCAGTCCGGCAACATCTTCGGGCGGCACGGGTTCTTCCGCGAACATGATGCGGGCCGGCTCGATTGCTCTGAGGTAATCCATCGCAGCGTTAACGGATGCCGGGCGTCCATGGAAATCGACCATGATGTCGATGTCCGGACCTATGGCCTCGCGAAGTGAGCCAGCCATGTTGGCGACAGAATCAACGGCTTTCGCAGGCGATAGGTAGTGGGTGTAGGGAATGCAGACGACCTTGACAGCGTCGTAGCCTGCCTGCGTCACGATGCGTCCGCGTTCCACGATCGCGTCCGCGGATCCGGTCTCATAGACCGCCTTCATGTCTCCGAGGCCGAGATGCGTGTAGGTGCGCAGATAGTCGCGAACCTGTCCGCCCAGAAGGCGCCAGACGGGGACGCCCAATGACTTGCCCAGGATGTCCCAGAGCGCGATCTCGATGCCGCTGACGGCAGACATTCCCTCGACGCCAAGACGCCAAAATCCGTGGCGCGTAAGTATCTGGTAGCACTGCTCCACGTTGCGCGGATCCTGCCCGATGAGCAGGGCCTCAAGGTCCTGAAGCGCCCCAACGACGGCTCGGGTCTTCCATTCCAGCGTTGCCTCACCCCAGCCAAACAGCCCGGGCTCGTCGGTTTCGACCCGGACGAAGACCCAGTTGCGCATTTCCGCATTGCAGACGCGCGCCTTGATGGCCGTGATTTTCATCGGTCCTCCCAGACCTGCCGCCTTTTTTCGATGGCAATATGTATGATTTATTACGGATAATATGGACGAGTCAAGCGCAACGTCGATGTGGACCAGCGCCGCCAAGGAACTGGTCCTCAGGAGGATCCGAGCAATTTTCGATCAATCCTTGTCCGCCGATGGAGGGCTGTCAGCCTCCGATCCGCGAACATCGCGGAAAGGCGCGGCTAAATCACCGCGCAGACCGTTTTCGTCTCGAGATAGTTCTCCAGACCCGGTGCGCCGTTCTCATAGCCCCAACCGGATTGCTTGTGGCCGCCCTTCGGCAGTTCCGGCGAGAAGTAGGAATGGCAATTGATCCAGACGGTGCCCGACCGGATACTTGCGGCAAGGCGATGCGCAGTGGATAGGTCGCGGGTCCAGACGCTTGCGGCGAGGCCGTAGGGCGAGTCGTTCGCAAGGCTTATCGCCTCCGCGACATCGTCGAACGGTGTCACGGCAACGACTGGGCCGAAGATTTCCTCGCGCATCATGCGCATGTCCGGGCGCACGCCGGTAACCACGGTCGGCTCGAAGAAGTTGTCGAAGCGCCGGCCGCCGGCGATGATCTCGGCGCCGCTGGAAGCACCATCGCCGACGTAGAAGGCGACGCGCGCAGCCTGGGTTCCGTTGACCAGCGGACCAAGGTCGGTATCCGGGTCAAGCCCGTGTCCGAGACGCAGCTTTCGCGCTTCTTCCGCCAGCCCCTCCGCCAGACGGTCGTAGATCGAGCGATGCGCATAGACACGCGAGCTGGCGACGCAGACCTGGCCGGCATTGGCGAAGATCCCCCGAGCCACTCCGGGGATTGCGAGCCCCATGTCCGCATCGGGCATGATGATGGCCGGCGACTTGCCGCCCAGCTCGAGCGTCAGCTTCTTCAGATTGCCGCGCGCTGCGGAGACGATCATCTTTCCGACTTCCGTCGAGCCGGTGAAGGCGACCTTATCGACATCGGGATCTGCAGCCAATGCTGCGCCCACGGTTTCACCGAGACCGGTCACGATATTGACGACGCCGTCCGGCAAGCCGGCTTCGATCATCAGTTCGCCGAGCCTGAGCGCGGTGAGCGACGTTTCCTCAGCTGGCTTGAGCACGATCGTACAGCCGGCGGCAAGCGCCGGGGCGAGCTTCATCGAGGCCATAAGCAGCGGCGAATTCCATGGCGTTATGGCAGCCACGACACCGATCGGCTCTCGCACCGTGTAGGCGAAAATCTTGCTGCCCACCGGTTGGTAGCTGATGGAGGTGGGGATGGTCGTGCCGAGGATTTTCGTGGCAAAACCGGCAAAATAGCGGAACTGCTCGGCCGAGGCGGGAATCTCGGCGAAGCGCGAGGTCTTCAGCGACTTTCCTTGGTCAAGCGTCTCGAGTTCTGCAAGCTCATCGGCATGGCGTTCAATCAGGTCGGCGATGCGCCATAGCAGCTTGCCGCGTGCCGACGGTGTCATGTCGCGCCAGCTCTCGCCTTCGAAAGCAGCACGCGCCGCAGCAACGGCGCGCCCGGCGTCATCGGCTGTGCCTTGCGCCAGCAGCGCGAGCGTGTCGCCATTCGCAGGATCGGTCGCGGGCAAGGTTGCGCCATCGCTGGCGTCGCACCAGCCGCCGCCGATCAGGTGCCGCATTCTGGGTTTGGCCAGGAACGCCTCGACGCCTGCGTGCCTGGCTGCACCGTTTCGAATGATGACCGTCATGTCCGTACCCCGCAAGCGAACGCCTCGACCGCCGCGAGGGCACCGCGGATGATGGAATGATAGCCGGTACAGCGGCAGATATTGCCTTCGAGCGCAGTGCGGATCTGAGACTCGTCTGGAGCCGGATTCTCCAGCAGCAGAGCGGTCAGCGCAACAGTGATGCCGGGTGCGCAGTAGCCGCACTGGAAGGCGTTTTCGGCCGCCAGAGCCTGGCGCAGGACAATGGCTTCGGGAAGGTCGTCGAAACCCTCCGGCGTGATGATGGTGGCCCCGTCGAGTTGCCACGACATGAGCAGACAGCCATTGACCGCGCGATCGTCCATCAGCACGGAACAAGCGCCGCAGCGGCCGATGCCGCAAGCCATCTTGGCGGCAGTCATGCCGAAATGATCGCGCAGCAGGTCGATCAGGCGCAACTCGGCGGGCACGGCCAGCGCCTGGCGGCAGCCGTTTAGGTTAAAGGTAATCGCGATCTCGGCACTCACGCCGCACTCCTCTGCAGGGCGTCGAGTACCCATTCAGGATCGACCGGGAGGCGCTCGGGCCAAGCCCCTGTGGCGTCCGCAATCGCGTTGACGACGGCTGGCGTCACGGCGCCAATGCCAAGCTCACCAACTCCGCGCGGGCCGAACGGGTCGTCCTCGTCCAGATCCTCCAACGCGAACGTCGCGAAGCTTTCCGGCGTGTCGGCAATGCCTGGCAGCATGTAGAAATCGAGGTTGCCGGCAAGATACCGGCCATCCCGCATAGCCGCGTCCTCAGCGAGGGTGAAGCCCAGCCCCTGGACGCCGCCGCCTTCGATCTGGCCAAGATAGGCGGCAGCATCGAGCATCGGTCCGGCCGCGGTGTGCTGATGGAGGTCGAGCACGCGTACCTGCCCAGTGATGCGGCTCACGGCAACGCGCGCCAGTGTCGCGCCGAAGGCGAAGATCAGGCGTGCATTGCCTTCCAGATAGTCCGATTTCGGAAACTCGAAGCTGACGGCAGCAGCTGGCAGCCGGTCGGAAGGCAACGCCTCGGCAAGCTCGGCGAAACTCATGAGCAGTGAGCCGCTGTTGGAATGTCGCTCGACGATACCGCCGGGTGCCAGCGCCAGCGTCCTGGCTTCGCGGCAAAGCAGCTGGCCCGCTGCTGCCAGCAGGTCGCGCGTAAAAGGTGGTGCGGCGACTGCTGCGACCCGCCAAACCACGTGAGTGCCGCGCGAGGCGGTGGAGGAGCCGGATTCGGGCGTCGCCGCCGTATCACCGGTGACCGGCCGGACATCGTCGCGGCCGCAGCCGAGCGCTCCGGCGACCGCGGCCTTCACCGAGGTGAGCAGGCCTTGTCCCATCTCGTCCAGGCCATAGAGCGCTTCGATCATGCCATCCGGAGCCAGGCGCAACGCGCCTCCGGCCGGGTCCGGCGGCAGCGTGCCTAGTCCGTTGCCTTGATAGTTCATCGCCATCCCGACACCGATCGTCTCAGAGCCGTCGAACGACGGACCACGCGGCTTGGCCCAGATTGGGTCAGCAGCGGCGGCTTGCAGCATCTCGGCCAGACGTTCGGACGGCGCGACCTGCTGGCCGAGATGGCCTCGCGTGCCAGGCTCGCGCAAATTGCGGCGCCGTATCTCGATAATGTCGATGCCGGCGGCTTCGGCCAGCCGGTCCAGCTGGCACTCTACCGCGAAGGCCATCTGGTTGGCACCGAAGCCACGAAACGCGCCGCAGACGCCGTTATTGGTGTAGGCGAGCCTGCCCGAGCTGAGGACGTTGGGAACGACATATGGCCCGCAGGCGTGTTCGAGCGCCGTCTCAAGCACGCCCGGACCGAGCGACGCGTAGGCGCCGGCATCCGCGATCACATCCACCTGTTGGGCGAGCAGACGACCCTCGGCGTCGCAGGCGGTGCGCATATGGATGTGCATGGCATTGCGCTTGGTACCCGCGATGACGGATTCCGCCCGGTCGAGATGCAGCCGCACGGCGCGTCCGGTCTTCAGCGCCAGCAGGGCCAGGGCCGGCTGCACGGTCAGCTCGTCCTTGCCGCCGAAAGCGCCGCCAGTCGGGCTGGTGACCACCCGTATCCGCTCTTGCGGCATACCGAGGATGCGCGAGAGCTGCATGCGGTCGCGGCGGCCATGCTGCCCACCGGCAAAGACGTTCAGGGTACCATCCGTGCCGACGAAAGCGTAGCCGCCCTCCGTCTCCATAAAGCCGTGCATCTGGCTCGGCGTTTCGTAGACAGCCTCGACGATATGAGCTGCCTTGGCAAAAGTCGCGGCGGCATCGCCACGCGTGAACTCGAAGCTGCACTGCAGATTGCCTGAGGCGTGGACCGGCTCGGCCCCAGCGGCGAGTGCCTGTTGGGGATCGCTCACAATTGGCAGCGGCTCGTATTCGACGCTGACGAGAGCAAGCGCGCGTTCGGCCGTCTTCGTGTCAACTGCGGCAACGGCAGCAACAGCGTCGCCGAAATAGCGGACCTTGTCGAAGCACAGTGCAGGCTGATCCTGCACGACAATGCCGAAGGCATTGCTGCCGGCGATGTCGCGGTGCGTGACAACCGCCGCGACTCCTGGCAGCGCCTCGGCCGCGCTCGTATCGATGGAAACGATCCTTGCATGGGGAATGCCGGCACGCCGAATGCGCCCGACCAGCATGGCGGGCTCGCGACGGTCGGTCAGGTATTCGAGCCTGCCTGCGATTTTCGGCGCAACGTCCGGCCGCTGGTGCCAGCGTGCGCCGATCTCCGATCGCGACACGAGAATTTCGGCAGGTGGATTTCCGGACGGCACGGTCCGCCGGCGCGGCGAATGTGCTCCTTGGGACAACTTTCCGCCAAGCCCGAAGACCAGCGCATTCGCCACGACACTGCGCCGATAGCGGTCGGACCGCCATGCATCATCGATCGCCGGCGCCTCTTCGAGAATTGCGGCGTGCAGCTCGGCCCAATCGATCTCCTGCAGGCGCCGGCCGATGAGCAGCGCTTCGGCGTGACCGAGACGGGCTGCTTCCCCGCCGCCGCTGGCCGCGAGCCGCGCGATCGTGACACGATCGTCCGCCGTTTCGATCAACCCGGCGACACCGGCCACGCTTGGGGTGAAGGCGGCGCGCAGGCCGACTTTGCGATGGGTCCAGCGAGCGGCAGTTGGCTGCGGTGGAACGATGACCGTCTCAATGAGGCCCGCTGACGGTGCGTCGGCCAACCATTGCGCGAGCGGCACGACGGCGCGCCCAGCCGGTGAGACGATCTCCAGCTTCGCATCGATCGCGAGCAGGGCCGGCAGAAGGCAACCCGTGCCCCCCGCGACGTTGCCGCCCAGCGTTGCGAGATTGCGGACGGCGGGTCCCGCCGTGGCGCGGACTGCGGCTGCGAGCAGAGGCAAAGTCTCGCCTATCGCCCGGTCACGCTCCAAGGCACCCAGGGTCGTCAGTGCGCCGATCCGAAACCCGTCGCCGGCCAGTTGGATGCCCTTCAGGCAGGCGATACGGCCGATGTCGATGAGGCGCCGCGGCTTTGGCAGGCCCTTCGCCCAGCCGAGCTGCAGCGCCGTGCCCCCGGCGACCAGTTGCGACGCGCCCTCGCCTGCCAATGACAGCGCCTCGGCAACGGAGGTCGGGCGAAGCACCTGGAGACCCGACTCGGTCATGTGGCTCTCGCGGTCGTGCCGAAACGGATGCCTTTTTCCTTCAGCCAGCGGCGGTAGGCGATGGAGGCGCTGTCGGCGCGGGTCGGGATTTCCATCCGCGGCTCGAGTGGAAGGCGCAGCGGCCGCTGGTTCTCCACGATGATCCGGTCTTGCAGGAAGATGACCTGTTCGAAGTTGAGCAACGCCGTCTGCGTCGAAGCCGAGTCGACGAGATACATGACCGGCTGGGCGCGGCAGCGGTCTTCCTCGATGGGCTGGATGAACAGCGCGATTGCGTCGAGCCGGTCCGGCGCCACGGGGCACACGCGATAGAGCATCACCACGAATGGGCTCGGCACGCGATAGGTCAGATGCACGAACGCGCCGGAGCTTTCCGTGGCGGCAATGCGCGGCTGGAAAAACGTGCAGTTGGTCGCCCAGACCTCGTCTACTTCGCGACGTATCTCGCTCAGATAGGCCGGTACTTCCGTGTGCGGCTCCGAGCCGAGAATGTCGGTATGCACGAAGGGGAAATGCGCCATGTCGAGGAAGTTCTCTACGACACGCAAACCCGACGCCCGCATCGTCACCCAGCCGCAGGGCACGTAGCGGCGGTCGGGTTCCGATGCCTCGGCGATCTCGAAGATTTCCTTCCCGGGCAGGCCCAGCGTCGTCCAGACGCAGCCGTAGCGCTGCCGGACGGGCAGCGCGGGGCCGCGGTTGCCGTCGTCCAGGACCTCCCGAACCGTGATTTCGCCCGTGATGTCACGGACCAGTTCGATGTCCTGGCCGAGCAGCCGCGTATGGCTCGGCGCGCCATCCAGGTCGGCGACCGTCTCCACCGCGTACCAATCGTCCAGTGCCGCCCTGTCCGTCGTCTTCATACCGAGGCCCGTCCTATTGAGTCCATTGCAGGCTGCCGCCGGAATTCTGGGCAAGGAAAGCGGCGCGCCGGGCGAACAGGCCAGGCGCGACGCGATGGATTTCGGCGATGATCTCGCGCAGGTCGCCGGTGCGCAGCGCGCCGTCCTCGGCCAGGATCTCGCCATCGACCATCGTCAAAGACACGTCGCTGCCGCGCACGGCATGGACAAGATTGTGATGGAAGTTGAAATAAGGTCCGTCGCGGAAGACCGGCGTCATGCGCGGCGTATCGGTGCGGACCGCGATGATGTCGGCGCGCTTGCCGACTTCAATCGAGCCGATCTCGTGGTCGAGGCCGATCGCCCTGGCGCCGAGAATGGTGGCCATCCGCAGCACCTGCCAGCTATCCATGGCGGCGGCGTCGAAGTCCTTCAGCTTGCCCAGCAGCGAAGTCACCTTCATCTCTTCGAACATATCGAAATTGTTGTTCTCCTTCTCGCCGTCGGTGCCGATCCCGACGGGCACGCCGGCCTTCAGCATCTCGGCCACCAACGCGATGCCGCTTGCCAGCTTCATGTTGGAAACAGGATTGTGGGCCACGGAAACGCGGCGCTTGGAAATAAGCTCGATCTCTTCTCGATCGAGCCAGACGGCGTGGGCGATCATGGCGCGCGGCGTTTCGAAGAAGCCAAGGTCGTCCAGCGCGAACATCGGGCGTTTGCCGTAGCGCCGCTTAAATTCCGCGATCTCGATCTCGGCCTCGCTGCAATGCGTGTGGAAGCCGGTGTCGTGTTTCCTTGCGAGTTCGATCGCCCGGCGCTGGCCGGTTTCGTCGGCATAAAACAGATGCTCCAGCCCGACCCACACATTGATACGGCCGCCCGCCTTGCGGTGCCAGCCCTCGATCATCGCCTCGTTCATGTCGAGCGTGTCGAAGTAGTTGTAGTCGGGATGCTCGCCGACGTAAGGCACGGCGACCAGGCGGTTGCCGATCGCCTCGGCCGCCCTGGCGCTGCCTTCCATGAACCGCCACATGTCGACGACGGTGGTCGTGCCGCCGACCACGGATTCCGCGTAGCAGAGCCACGATGCCGCCTCGGCCTCGTGCGGCTGCAGCACGCGATGCATCGGATTGATATGGAGCGTCAGCCAGTCCCAAACCGGCAGGTGCTCCGCTGTGCCGCGCAGAAAACCGGAATGCGCATGCGCATTGACCAGCCCGGGCAAAAGCACCGCATTGTCGAGCTTCTTCACCGCCGCGGCCGGATACGCAGCGCGCAATGCTGCGAGTGCGCTGACCGCAGCGATACGACCATCCTCGATCAGCACGGCGCCATCAGGCAACACGTGGTTATCTTCATCCATGGTGAGCAGCGTGTCGGCAGCGAGGATGAGGCCCTGGGTCATCGCGGGTACTCCGTGTGCGGTCCATCGGTCATGACATCCTCAAGCAGCCGCCGCGAGCAGGAAATCGGCGGCGCGCTCGCCGATCATCGTGGCGGGCGCGTGGGTGTTGCAGGTCGGGATCGTTGGGATCACCGAGGCATCGGCAACATGCAGGCCGTCCAGCCCGTGCACGGCGAGACGGCTGTCGACGACGGCCATCGCGCCCTCGCCCATCTTGGCTGTTCCGCAGGTGTGGAAGAACGTCGTGCACGCCTCGCGGATGAAGGCGATTGTCTCGGTGCGGGTCAGTCGGCGGTCAGGTGCGGCAAAGTTGCGGAAGACACCGGCGTTCGCCTTTGCAGCCGCCATCTCCATCACCATCTCGACCGCAGTGACCATGGCGTCGATGTCTTCCGGTTCCGCCAGAAAGTTCGGTTGGATTTCGAGCGGCCCGCCGGGCTTGCCGTCGAGCAACTTCAAGTGCCCGATGCTCTTCGAGCGCATCAGGCCCGCACCGAAGGAAAAGACATCGCCGGATAGATCGTAGCGCGCGCGGATCGCCGGTTCGGCGCTGTTGCCCTGGACGGGGAAGGCATGCAGGTCGGGCTGCGGCAGGTCCGGCCGCGACTTCCAGTTGACCATCGAGCCACCGCCATTGCCCACTATCGGTCCGATCGGTCGTTTCGCGCGGAAGACGCAGGCCTGCGCCAGCGGATGGTCCTGAAGATTCCTGCCGACACCCGGCAGGGCGCGAACGAGCGCAATGCCAAGGCGCTGCAGTTCGATCGGATCGCCGATGCCCGACAGCATCAGCAGGCGTGGCGTGTCGATGGCCCCGGCCGCGAGCACGATGCTCTCTTGCGCGCGCGTTTCGCAGATTTCGCCGCCGACGAGGTGCTTGACCGCGACGCATCGGCTGCCTTCGACCGTCAGGCCGATGGCCGCGGATCCGGTCAGCACCGTCAGCATCGGGTGATCCAGGATCGGCACGAGATAGCCCGTCGCCGAACTCCAGCGCTTGCCGTCGCAGATGTTGAAATTCGCGGCCGCCGCCCCCTCGTTGCTGGGGCCGTTCGGATCGTCGATTACGGGGATGCCGATCTCGGCCGCGCCATCGATCAGCGCATGCGCGACCGGGTGCAGTGCCGCCGGCCGCTCGATGTGGAGCGGACCGCCCGCCCCGCGAAACTCGCTTGCACCGTCGCGCCAGTCCTCGCAGCGCCGGAAATAGGGCAGCACGTCGGCGAAGCTCCAGCCCTTGGCGCCGCCAGCCTCCCAGGCATCGTAATCTTGCGGATGGCCGCGATACCACATCATCGCGTTGATGGCGCTTGAGCCGCCAAGCAGGCGCCCGCGCGGGATGCCGATGGTACGCCCATTCACCCTCAGTGTCGGAGCATAATCATAGCCCCAGTCATAGGTGCTGCGGCCAAGCGGCACCCACTTGCCGGGGTCCTCGATCTCTTCGAACCCAAGACCCGTCGGGCCGGCCTCGATCAGGAGGACGTCGGCGCCGGCATCGACCAGTCGCCGCGTCACCGCACAGCCACCGGAACCCGAGCCGACCACCACGTAATCGTAGCTGCGTTTCAGTGCGCGTCGGGGGACGACAGGTCCGAGGGTGCCCATGATCTCGTCAGTTGTGCTCGCTCGGGCCGATGATGACGATGCCTTCGCTCGCCTCGACATGGCGGACGAAGATATACTTGTCCTCGCGGCCGTCGCTGTGTTTGCGCTTGATGTCCGGCTGGACCGTTCCCGAGACCTTGGCGACCACCACATAGGGTGCCTCCATGGCGAGCCCCCTTGCACAATGTGCGTCGAACTCCTCCACCGTGCGCGCCGTATAGGCGTTCTCGACGCCGGCGCCGCGCGCGATCGCGGCAAGGTCGACGCGGCCCAGCGCCGTATGGGTCGGCGGGCCGCCGATCGACTGGTAGCACTCATTGTCCCAGACCACGACGAAGAGGTTCTTCGGCTGCTCGTTTCCGAGCGTGGCCAGAATGCCCAGGTTGAAGAGCAGGCCGCCATCCGTATCGAGCGAAATGACGCGGCGGTGCGGCAGGCCGGCGGCGAGCCCGAAGGCCTGCGGCGTGACGCAGCCGAGTTGCTGCTGGAACAGGCTCGCCTCGCGCATATGCGGCGCGGCGTTGTACCACTCGTCGACGCTGCCGCCGAGCGAAAGGATCACCAGCTCATCCTTCAGCCGCGCGGCGAGCGCCTTCATGCAGTCGAAGCGTCTCACCGCACCACCTCGCCGCCGAGCGCCACAGCCGAATGGTAATAGGACGCATAGGACCAGGAATAGGCGTCAAGGATGGCGCGCTCGATCTTCGCCTCCTCCGTGACGATCCGGTACGGCACGCGCAGCGCGTTCAGCACCGGCTCCATGGTGATGCCATGCGGGACTGCCCACCAGTTGTTCTCGCCGAGCTCGCCGCGATAGCTCATCAGCATCACGACCGGGATGCCGGCTCCAAGGCCCATGCGGGCCAGCGGCTCGACCGAGGCGCGCAAGCCGGAATTTTCCATGACCAGCGCCGCGCGCTTGCCCGACAGGAAGACCCCGCCACATATCGCCGCGCCCTCACCCTCGTTGGTGACGCGGATCGTGCGAATATCCGGATCGGCATCAAGGGCCGGGTAGAGCTCCTTGAACAGCGAATCGGGCAGGTAGCAGACGATGCTCACTCCCGCCCGCTTAAGCCCCCGAATGACCGCGTCGACCGCACTCTGCTTCATGACATCCCCTTCGGCCGGGAAGTCTCGCAAAGCTCAGTTGTTCGAGATAGGGACAAATTACTCTCTTTATCGATGCGCAAAATGCAACAACTAATCATGCAACGCCTCGACCATGCGGGCCAGCAGCGCGGCGAATGCGGAGGCCGCATCCGACATTTCGCGTTCCAGCCGGGCGAGCAGCATCAGCCGGTGCGGGTTCATGCGCGAATCGCGCAACGGCACGAAAACGAGCGATCCGTCAGCCACTTCCGGTTCGATGCCGAGCTTGGTGCGAAGCACCACGCCGAGGTTGAGGCGCACCATCTCGGTCATCAGTCCGATCGAGTTGGTCCGTGACCGTCGCGTGATGTCGATCATGGAGCGCCCGATCGCATCGTCGATCGAAATGCCTAAAGCAAGGCTGTTGTCCGAGACGATGACCTGTTCGCCGGCAAGATCGAACAGCTTCACTTCCTTGCGGCCGGCAAGGCGGCTGTCCGGATGAGCGACGACGCCCAGCGGCAGAGGCGTGCTCGCGATCTTGCGCACGTTGCGCGGCACGCGCACGTCGAAAGCAAGCGCCAGATCGCATTCGCCGTCGGCAACCGCATCGCAGGCGCGCTGCGACCCGGCGACATGCACATCGACCAATATCTGCGGGTGGCGCTTCCAGAATTCCTTCAGCGCGTTCGGCACCAGCCCGCGCGCCGCGCTCTCCACGATCGCCACGGACAACGAGCCGCGGTTGAGGCCACTGAGATCATTGATCTCGGACGAGGCGCGCGCCAACTCGGTGATGCTCTGACGCGCGTGGTAGAGCAGAAGCTCGCCTGCGCTGGTCAGTTTCAGTCGCTGGCGCACACGCTCGAAGAGCGGCGTGCCCAGTTCGTCCTCCAGGCCCTTGATGACGCGACTGATGGAGGATGGCGCCACGTTGAGCGCCTGCGCGGTCTGGCGAACCGAGCCCAGCCGCGCGACCATTTGGAAATAATGGATGCGCGGTGAGACCAGCCCAAGTCGGAAGGGATCCACTCAGGCGGCCTCAAAGGCGGGGACGATCTCCATTTCCGGCACCAGCACGAGACCTTTGTCGGTGATACGGATTTCGGGGATGACCGAGAGCGGGATGAGGTTGAAGCCCATATAGGGAATGCAGCAGCCGGCCGCCTCCCATTCCCGTTTGAGGATCTTCACCTCCTCCGCGACCTCAGTGACGCGCTTGTCGGACAAAAGGCCGGCGATCGGCAGTTCAACCATGGCAGTCACTTTGCCGTCGACGACGACACAGACGCCGCCTTGCGTTTCCTCGATCGCCCGCAGCGCCACCTGCATGTCGGCCTCGTTGAGGCCGGCGATGATGATGTTGTGGCTGTCGTGACCGACAGACGATGCGACGGCGCCGCGTCGCAGCGTGAAATTGCTGAGCAGCCCGTGGGCGACGTTGCCGTCCGACTTGCCATGGCGCTCGACCACAGTGACGAAGCACAGGCCGTGGCGGTCGAAATGGTTCTGCCAGTCGTTGGACGGATCGAGCGTGATCTTCTGGTGGCCGAGCGTGATCCCCGGCAGTTCGGTGCGGATGGTATGCGCCACCACCTTGGCGGTTGGCAGGTCCGGCGTCAGCTTGATCTGCTTCGGCAGCTTCACTGTGTGGTAGGCCGTGTCCGGATAGCGGTAGCGGGTCGAGAGGGCCTGGTCGAGCAGCGGCGTGATCCTGCCGTCATCGACGACGAGTTCGCCGCCATACCACGTGCTGACCGGATCGAAGCCGTCGTCGAGCAGCACCAGGTCGGCACGGCGGCCACCACCGAGGCCTCCGATTTCGCCTTCCATTGCAAAGCGCGTCGCGCCATGCAGCGAGCCCATCGACCAGGCCTGCTCCGGCGTCATGCCGGCCTTCATCGCCTCGCGCGTCACCCAGTCCAGGCCGAAGAGCATCAGGTCGTCAGCATCGCGGTCGTCGGTGCAGACCGCGATGCGCTTATGCGAGGCTCCGAGTTCCGTAATCGTCTTGATCGCTGCGGGCAGGCTGTGCCACGGTGTCGTCGGCGGGCCGCCACGCAGGAACAGCCAGATGCCGGCCTCGAGCATGTCGTCGGCGATCTCGCGGTCGATCGCCTCATGGGTATCGGTGACGCCGGAGGCCGCATAGGCCGACACGAATTCGCGTCCATAGACGTGTCCCGACACCGGGCGGCCGCGTCTCAGCGCCGCAGCGAGGATGGCATGGCTGCGTTCATCGCCCATAGCCACTGGCACGAAATCCATCTTCTCGCCTAGCGCCACGGCTTCCGGCCATTTGTCGAACAATGCGCCGATCTTTTCGGCTGTCAGGTCGCCACCGGCCGTTTCCAGCAACGGCGAAGTTGCCGGGACGGTGCTCGGAACCGTCAGGAAAATGGACAACGGCGCCAGGCGCGCGTCTTCCAGCATCGCCTCGATGCCAGCAACGTCCATGACGTTGCCGATCTCGTGGCTGTCGCAGAAGAGGGTCGTGGTGCCGTTGAGCAGCGCCGCCTCGGCATAGGCGCAGGCCGTCACCATCGAGGATTCGATGTGGACGTGCGGATCGACCAGGCCGGGGGCGACGATGCCGCCCCTGGCGTCATATATCCTGGCGCTGCCGCCCTTATAAGTGCCGGCCGGCTTCACAGCGGCGATCCGCCCTCCCGACAACCAGATCTCGCGGCCTGGAAGCACGCGCTCCGAATAGGTCGACAACACGCGTGCGCCGGCAATGACCAGATCGGGATCGGCTCGCCCGGAAGCGACGCCGGCCAGCCGCCGGGTCATGGACGAGAGCGGCTGGACGGAAAAGCGCGTGAGAGAGGTCATTCTGTTGCTTGCCTCGTTCTCGTCGAATGTTGGGCGTCAATGGTAATCGGGGATGCCCGGCATGGTCGTGAAGCCGGGAACCGCGCGGAAGCGACGCACCCAGCGGCGCAGCGCCGGATACTCGTCATGGTCGACGCCGAAATCGCGGCTCAGCGCAAACGCCGGAAAAAGCGCGATGTCGGCGATGGTCGGGCGGTCCGCAGCGAACCATTCTTTCTTCTCGAAACCCCGCGCGGTCATATGGTCGTCCATGGCGCGGAGTGCCTGCGCGGCACCGGCCCGCAGCGCAGCCTCGTCGCCGCCGGCGCCGAACATGGCATGGCGGCGCGCGGCGCCGGCAACGCCGAGATCGCCGGCCGCGAAGAAAAGCCACTGCATCACCTTGGCGAAATCCGAACCATCCGCCGGCAGCCATGCACCCATTGAATCGTGGCTGCGCGCCAGATGGACAACGATGGACTCGGCGCCGAACATCGTCACCTCGTCGTCGCGGAGAATGGGCAGGCTGCCCGCCGGGTTCATGGCCAGGAATGGCGGCGTCTTCTGCTCCGCCCCCGGAAATGCATCGACTGCAACGGTCTGCCATTCCAGGCCGAGCATGGAAAGCGCCAGCCGCACCTTGTAGCAGTTTTCGTCCAGCTCGTAGTTGTAGAGCGTGATCCTCGCCATCATGCAGCCCGCGTCGTCGAGGTCGCGCCGGTACGCCCGGTCTCGAGATGATGACGCAGCTCGCTCGTCCAAGCGAGGAAATGCTTCTGCCCCTTGCCGGCATACTTGGCTGCCGGTCCGTCAATCACGACGTGCAGGGCCGATCGTTTGTCGGTCAGTTCCTGCAGGCCAAGAAGCAACGTGTCTTCGCCGACCGTCAGGCTGAACAGCATCCCGCTCAGCGCCTTCAGATCAGCGAGCCCGGATCCGCGGGAGAAGGGCCTGGGCGGCATGGCCCTCACGACATCGATCACCATTGCGGCGGGACTGTCGAGATACAGGCTGCGGACCGGCACCACCTCCTCTGGCAAGGCAGGCAGTTCGGGCAATGCTGCTGCCGGATCCAGTGCCGTCCAGACTATCCCAGCCGCCTCGGCCGATCTGTGGGCAGACACGGTAATGGACGCCGGCACCCTGAGATCGGGGTGGGCCGGAATGTATCGGCACTGGCCGGCCGCATCGTACTGCCAGCCGTGATAAAGACAGGCAATATGATCGCCGCGGACAAAACCGAAGCTCAGCTTCATACCGCGATGCGGGCAGCGATCCTCCCACACATGCGCTGCGCCACTGTTGTCGCGCCACACCACCAGCTCGTTTCCGCCAAGGCGGATTCCGGCCGAACTGCCCGGCTCGATCGATCCCGACAGCGCCACTGGGTGCCATCCAGCCCGTATCGTCATTCTGCGTCTTTCCCTCTGGAATATTCCCAAATTTCGGCCCGTTCGCAGTCCATCACCAGACAGTCGATTGGCCCCAAGCTACATGCCATCTCGAAGGCATCGATGAGATCGGGCTGGCCCGAAACCTGGACGACAAAAAAATCGTCCGCGGCTTCGTGCACCAGCAGATCGAGATTGAGCCGAGCGGCACGCCTGTCGGCGAACTCGCCAAAGCTCGACGACACCAGTCGGCCGATGAAGCGCAGGCGCGTTGTTTGAGGCGGAGGCGCAGGGTTCTGCGCTTCCCGTAGGTGCTTCATGCCTATATTTCTCCCGGCCTGCACATTTTTTAAGCAGTTTTAGAATGTGTCTAGTTAGGCATCATTTTTTGGCTTGTGCAAGCCCCGTTTCCCTGACATCTGTTGCGTATCAGGTGATCGGACAGTTGGAAAAAGCCGCGATTATCGAACAACTCGGCAGCCGTCCGTCGCCCAAAAAAACCAGGTACGGCTTTGGGGTTGCCGATCCGGGCGAGTGAGCGTCGATGTCGTTGTCAAGTTTCATTCAGCTCATGCCGAAGGTCGAGTTGCACTTGCACCTCGAGGGCGCCGTATCCGCGGAGACATTCGCCGAGCTGGCGGCGCTGAACGCGGTGCCGCTGCCGGACGGCAGACTGACATCGGAGCTCTACAGCTACGGCAACCTGCTGGATTTCCTGAAGATTTACGATCTGGTTTGCGCCTCGATCAGGACTGCGGACGATTTCTCTCGCATCACCTTCGAGGCACTGGAGCGCTGCGCTAAAGCCGGTGCGCGCTACGTCGAACTGTTCTTCAGCCCGCATGCGCATCTGGCTCATGGCGTGGCCTATTCGACTATGCTCGAAGGCATCCTCGACGGCTTTCACCGCGCAAAGGAGCGCTATGGGCTTATGGCAAAGCTGGTACCGGCGCATGCGAAGCCGCTCGGCGCGGCAGGTGGCGAGCGCTTCCTGGACATGGTTCTGGCCGAGCGCCCGGCTGAGGTGATCGGCATCGGCTTCGATTACGACGAACGCCCGAACCCGCCGCCGATGTTTGCGCGCATCGTCGAGCGAGCGCGGGCTGCCGGGCTCAATGTCACCAACCATGCGGGCGAGGATGGCCCGGCGGACTATGTCCGCGATACCGTCGACGTCCTCGGCCTGAGACGGGTCGACCACGGCTACCATGTCGTCGACGATCCGGCGCTGATGGAGCAGTGCAAGGAGATGGGCATCGTCTTCACCTGCTGTCCGAGCACGACGCTGGCCACCACCGTCTGGCGTGACCTCGCCGCGCCCGACCACGCGATCCGCCGCATGATCGAGGCCGGGCTTACCGTGACGATCCACTCCGACGATCCGCCCATGTTCGCCACGACGCTCGACCGCGAATACGCGCTGATCGCCGAAAATTTTGCGCTCGGGCCGTCGGCACTGAAGCGGATCGCGCTGGCTGGCCTGTCCGCAGCATGGCTCGATGACGACATCAAGCAGGCATGGTCGGCCGACTGGTCGGCAGAAATCGACCGCCTCATGGAAACCGAACTGTCTCTCCCGAACTGAACACGACACGGAACAAAGGACCGAAGCATGATCGACCTGCGCAATCTCTCCCGCCGAGGCTTCCTCAACATGGGCGCCGCGGCCGGCGCCTCGCTGCTCCTGCCGAAATCCGGCCTTATCACGCCCGCCCATGCACAGACGCCGCTCGCCGCCGTCGCCGAGGAAAACGCTGTCATCGCCTTCGGCCACACCGGTCCGGTGACCGATGAAGGCTGGACCTGGAGCCACGACCAGGGCATGAAGGCCGTGCAGGAAGCGTTCCCGAAGCTGAAGATGCTGTTCGTCGAAAGCATCCCCTATTCGGCCGACGCGACCCGCACCTTCCGCCAGTTCGTCTCGGAAGGTGCCAACATGGTGTTTGCCACCTCCAACTATGGCGACTTCCTCTATGACGTGGCCAAGCGTTCGCCGGACGTCGCCTTCTATGAATGCGATGGCCGCAACCCGCTCGAAAATCTCTCGACCTACTATCTCGCCCACTGGTACCCGACCTACGTCACCGGTGTCGCCGCGGGCCTGATGAGCAAGAGCGGCAAGCTCGGCTACGTCGCCTCCTTCCCTGTTCCGTCGGTCTTTTCCGGCACCAATGCCTTCCTGATGGGCGCCCGTTCGGTCAATCCCAACGCCACGATGCAGACCATCGTCATCAACTCGTGGTTCGATCCGCAGGCTGCCACCCAGGCCGGCACCGCGCTCATCGACAACGGCGCCGACCTTCTGTTCGGCATCATGGACGAAGCAGGCTATCTGCAGGTGGCCGAGCAGCGCGGCGCGAAGGCCGTGATGTGGAATACCGACATCCGCCGTTACGGGCCGAAGGCCTACGTCTCCTCGATCGCCATCGACTTCAAGAAATTCTATGTCGACCAGGTGCGCCTGCGCCTCGAAGGCAAGTGGACGCCCTCGCAGACCATCCTGCCGATGGGCGGCGGTATCGACCGCGATGCCTGGGGCGAGACGGTGCCCACCGAGGTCGCAAAGCAGGCCGATGCAGTGCGCGACAAGATTCTCGGCGGCTGGAGCCCGTTCGAGGGCGAGATCAAGGACACCAAGGGCAACGTCAAGGTGGCTGCCGGCCATCGCATGACCGAAGAGGAACTCTACAACTGGGATTGGTCGATCGAAGGCGTCAGCGGCCTCCAAGCGTAATACCGAAGGATTGCAGAGTTTTCGGATAGACTATGCGGCAGAAGGCAAAGAGCTAAGCGGGATGAATGATTTTGTTCCAGTTCATCATGCTTCGAGCGAGCACCGCTACGGCGGCATGGAGGTGCCGTCCACCTCCCCGGGACGTTACGAGCCTGGCTCCGGCGCGCCGCCGCTCGTGCTGCTCAAGGGCATCAGCAAATATTTCCCCGGCGTCGTTGCCAACCAGGACGTCGACCTGGACGTGATGCCGGGGGAGATCCACGCCTTGCTCGGCGAGAATGGCGCCGGCAAATCGACCTTGATGAACATCCTCACCGGCATCTATCAGCCGGATGCCGGTGAGATCGTCGTCGACGGCTATGCCAAACGTTTCGCGTCCCCAGTCGATGCGATCTCCGCCGGTATTGGCATGGTCCACCAGCATTTCAAGCTGGTGACCGCCTTCACGGTCGCCGAGAATATTCATCTCGGCTGGTCCGAAACGCCCAAGCGCATTGGCTCGTCGGTGCTCGAGGCGCGGACTGCCGCACTGGCCGAGAAGCTGAACCTCGCGGTACGGCCATCCGCGCGCGTCCCCGATCTTTCGACCGGCGAGCAGCAGCGCGTGGAAATCCTACGCGTGCTCGCGCGCAATGCCCGTGTTCTGATCCTCGACGAGCCGACTGCAGTGCTTACTCCGGCGGAAGCGCGCGAGCTCTTCAAGGCGCTCAAGCAGTTCGTGTCCCGGGGCAATGCGGTGATCTTCATCAGCCACAAGCTCGACGAGGTCCTGGAAATATCAGACCGCATCACCGTGCTGCGCGGCGGCCGCAAGGTGGCCACCGAAAATACCGCGGACTGCAGCGAGAAGATGCTGGCGCGCCTGATGGTTGGCCGTGAGATCGTGCTCAGCAATCTCCGTGCCAGGCAGCCAGGCGCGGCCGGCATCTCCGCCGAGCCGGTGCTCAGCCTCAAATCCGTCGTCGCGCGTGACGACGTGGGCGGCATCCTTCTCGACGAGGTTTCGCTCGACATCCATGCCGGCGAGATTCTCGGCATCGCCGGTGTGGCCGGCAACGGCCAGAAGGAGCTGACCCAGGTCGTCACCGGGATCCGGCCGATCCACTCGGGCCAGATACTGCTCGGCGGAAAGGACGTCACGACCGCCGGCGCGGTCGATTACGCGAAGTTCGGCGTCGGCCACATTCCCGAAGACCGGCTGCACAGCGGCCTGGCGCCGGCGCTTTCAATCACCGACAACGCCATAATCCGCGAATATGCGTCGGCGCCTGTTTCAAAGGGCTTCGCGTTCCGACCGCGCCTTGCGGCTGCTCTTGCGCGCACGATCGCCGAAGCGGCATCCGTTGCGGTGCCCGATTTCGGCATGCCCATGCGCAACCTTTCCGGCGGCAACCAGCAGCGCCTCGTCGCACGCCGCGAGATGCGCATCGCAAGCAAGGTTCTGATCGCCGCCTATCCGAGCCGTGGCCTCGATGTCGGCGCGATCAACACGATGATGCACTATCTCGTCGAATTGCGCGATGCCGGCGTCGGTGTGCTCTTCATTTCCGAGGAGCTGGAAGAGCTGTTCAACCTGTCGGATCGCATCGCCGTAATGTTCCATGGCAGGATCATGGGCGCGGTGGAGACTGCCTCCACCGACATCGAGGAAATCGGCCTGATGATGGGCGGGCAGATGCGGTCCAGTGCTGGCGCCCAGGCCGCTGCCGGGAAGCACTGACCTTGGCGATCAAGCTCCAGCGCGTTCCATCCGCGCAGCCCTCCGTTGCCTTTGCGGCACGTGCCCTGGCGATCGTGCTGGCACTGGGGGTCGCCGGCCTGGTTCTGGCCGCTCGCGGCAATGCTCCCGTCGAACTCGCCTGGGAGGTGCTCAACTCGACTTTTGGCTCGAGCTTCGGGCTGGAAGATGTCGGACTTCTGGTCACTCCCCTGATCCTGACCGGCCTGTCGGTCTGGGTAGCGCTGAGAATCGGCGCCTGGAACATCGGCGCGGAGGGCCAATTCTATGCCGGCGCCTTCAGCGCCACGGCAGTCGCGCTGTTCATTCCCGGCCCGACCTGGCTGATCCTGCCTGTTATGTTCATCGCTGGCGCGCTCGGCGGGCTGCTCTGGATACTGGTGCCGACGCTGGCGCGCGCCTACGCCGATGTCAGCGAACTCATCACCACCCTGCTTCTGAATTTCGTGGCGACGCTGATGGTCTACTACGTCGCCACCGGACCATGGCTCGAGCCGAGCGGCCATGCGCTCGCGACCACTGCACGTCTGCCGCATGACGTGCCTGAATTCTGGGGTATCGTGCACTACGGTTTCCCGCTGGCGATCCTGCTCACCTTTGTCATCGCAGGACTGCTCAACTACACGCGCTGGGGTTACGAGGTGCGGGTCGCTGGGTCGAACCCGAGCGCGGCGCTTTATGCGGGCATGCCGTTCCGCCGCCGCCTGATCGTCGTCCTGCTGATGTCGGGAGCGATCGCCGGCATCGCCGGTATGCTGGAAGTAGCTGGCACGGTGCATCGCCTGCAGGGCGGCATTTCCAACAATTTCGGCTATCTCGGCATCATGGTCGCGGTGCTGGCGCGCGGTTCCTCACTTGGCGTGCTCGCAGGCGCGGCTTTGATGGGCGTCATCCTGAGTTCGGGCATCATCCTGCAGACGCAAGGCATCACCGTCTCGGCCGTGCTCGCCATCACCGGACTGATCCTGTTCTTCACGGCGATCGGCAACGAACTCGCTCACTACCGCATCACGCGGACCGAACCGGTCGCGAGCTGAGGAAACACCCATGGACATGATCGCCGGACTGATCCAGACCTCCATTCTCGCCGGCGGCGTGCTGGCGCTGGCGGCGCTGGGCGAGACGCTCTCCGAGCGCGCCGGCGTCGTCAATCTTGGCGTCGAAGGGCTTATGGCGCTCGGTGCAATCACTGGCATCGCGGTCGTCGTCGCCACGCCGCACCCTATGCTCGGCTTCGTCCTTGCGCTTGCCGTCGGTTTCCTCATTGGCTGCGTCTTCGCTCTTGGCACCGTCGTCATTAAAGCGAACCAGGTGTTGTGCGGCCTGGCGCTGACGCTGATGGGCACCGGCATGGCCGCAACGATCGGTCGCGCCTATTCCGGCATGCCGGCGCCGGCGACCTTCGCGCCGATCGCTATTCCCTATCTTAGCGACATCCCGCTGCTCGGTCGCGCGATCTTCACGCAGAACATCCTTGTCTACCTGATCTACATCGTCCTGCCGGTTGTGCTGCACTACATCATGTTCCGCACGCGCCACGGGCTGAACATGCGCGCGGTGGGCGAAAACCCCGCGGCAGCCGACGCCGCCGGCATTTCGGTGCTAAGCATCCGCTTCTGGTATGTCGCCGCGGGCTCGGCGCTGGCGGCCGGCGCCGGCGCTTACCTCACGCTTGCCTTCGTTCCCTCCTGGTCGGAAGGCGTCGTGGCCGGCCGCGGCTGGATTGCCGTCTCTCTCGTCATCTTCGCAGGCTACCGGCCCCTCAACGCCGTGCTGGCCGCTCTGCTGTTCGGTCTCATCACCTCGCTCGGCTTCGTCGGCCAAGCACGCAACTGGCCGATCGCGGCGCCGATCCTGTCGATGCTGCCCTATCTCGGCACGATCGCCCTGATCATCGTGCCGGTGCTTGCCTGGCAGCGCATGCGCCGGGTAATGGCCGCGCCGGCTGCTCTCGGCGAACCCTATTTCCGCGACATGCGCTGAGACCGTCATGCCCCGCCTGCTTGTCAAGAACATCGATCTGCTCGCCACCTTCGATGATACGCGCCGCGAGATTTCCGACGGCGCCTTGATGATCGACGACAACGTCATCGAAGCGGTCGGCACCACCGCGGAACTCAGTGCCTCCAGTGCCGACGAGGTGCTCGACCTATCGGGCCATGTCGTCATGCCGGGCATGGTGAACACGCATCATCATATGTACCAGAACCTCACCCGTGTGATGGCTCAGAACGACGAACTGCTTGTCTGGCTGAAGACGCTCTATCCGATCTGGGCCGAGCTCGACGACGATGCGATAGGTGTCTCGGCGCGCGTAGCGATGGCCGAGCTTATCCATTCGGGCTGCACGACCAGCTCCGATCACCTCTACATCTTGCCCAACAACTGCACGCTCGACGCGACGATCGGTGCGGCCCGCGATATCGGTCTGCGTTTCCACGCTGCGCGTGGAGCCATGTCGCGCGGCGAAAGCCAGGGCGGCTTGCCGCCGGATCGCTGCGTCGAAAAGGAAGAGGATATCCTGAAGGATGCCGAACGGCTGATCGGCGGCTATCACGATGCGTCGCGGCATTCGATGAGCCGAATCATCCTGGCTCCTTGCTCGCCGTTCTCGGTGACTCCGGAGTTGATGCGCGATGCGGCATCGCTGGCGCGCAGCCACAAGGGCGTGAACCTGCATTCGCACCTTGCCGAAGAGCTTTTCGAGGAGAAGTACTGCCTCGAAATCTATGGCAAACGGCCGGTCGAGTTCGCCGAATCCGTCGGCTGGCTCGGTGACGACGTCTGGTTCGCCCACTCGATTTTCATGACCAGCGACGAGATCGACCGCTTCGCCGAAACCGGCACCGGGGTCGCCCATTGCCCGTCGGCTAACATGCGCTGCGGCCAGGGCATCGCGAAGATCCGCGAGATGCTCGACAAGGGCGTGAAGGTCGGCCTTGGCGTCGACGGCTCGGCCTCGAACGACACGTCGAACCTGTTCATGGAAGCGCGGCTGGCGCTGATGCTTCAGCGTGTCGCGCCGCACCACTACCTCTCCGAAAAGCCCGGCGGCCGCGGCGGTTTCGGCGGCACGCCGACGGCGCTGTCCGCGCGCGAGGCCCTCGAAATGGCGACGCGCGGTGGCGCTGCCCTGCTCGGCCGCAATGACATCGGCCATCTCGCGCCTGGCATGTGCGCCGACTTCATCGCGGTCAAACGCAGCCAACTCGGCCTTTCCGGCACCGAGCGCGACCCGCTCGCCGCGCTGGTGCTTTGCGGACCCTTCAAGGTCGACTATTCCTACATCAACGGCCGGCAGATTATCGCGAGAGGCGACTTCGCCTCTTTCGATGTCGAGGCGGCGATGGCCGACCACCGGGCTGTGATGGACCGCATCTATCGGCAGTGAGATAGCACAGGAAGGACGCAACAATGACCATTAAGCGAGCTGCGGAGCAGGCGGCCCTCGACCAATGGTATTGCATTGACGCGCTGAACGAGATTCCGGTCGGCACGATGCCGAACCGGCTTCTGGGCATCGATCTGTTGGTAGCCCGCGATACGGCAGGCGCGGTCAATGTGTCGCGTGCCGGCGACGGCAGCCAAGTCCCGGCCAGGGAACGTTACGGCTATCTATGGATCACGCTCGGCATGCCGGCCGGCGATGTGCTGTCGATCCCGGAGGCCTATGAGGACGACCGCCGGCCTGTCGTTTGCGGAGCGATCGCGGTAAAGGCGTCCGGCCTGCGCATCGTCGAGAATTTCCTCGACATGGCGCATTTCCCCTTCGTCCATACCGACATATTGGGCGCCGAGCCGCACACGGAAGTGCGGCATTACACAACCGAAATCCGCCGCGACGTGGATGAGGTGTGGGCGACCAACTGCGAATTCTTCCAGCCGCAGGCAGCACTCTCGGCGACCGGCGGCATCATGACCCAATACATGTACCGGGTCGCCAATCCTTTCGCGGTGATGCTCTACAAGACCTGCCCCAACTCGGCTACCCGGTGGGACGTGATCTGTCTGTTCGTGCAGCCCCTCGATCCGGACCGCTGCCGCGCGCACCCCGTCATGTTCCTGATCGACGACGTATCGACCACGACCGAACTTGTGCAGTTCCAGCAGCTCATCTTCCTGCAGGACCGCATCATCCTGGAGAACCAACGGCCACTTCTTTTGCCGCTCGAGCCGCGCGCGGAAATCCCGACGCGGGCCGACGGCTCGTCGATCGCCTATCGCCGCTGGCTGAAGGAGAAGGGCATCACCTACGGCACGACGGCGCAAGCCGCATGAGCGGCAGCCCTTCCGATATTGTCATCGGCATCGACGGACGGGCAATCACGCTCTGGCGCTTCGCGACGGCAGTGCGTAGCTGTTCTTCGGCGGAGGACAGGTGAGCGACCTGAGCGGCAAGACGCTTCTGGCCAGCGGCTTTCACGCGCCGGCGCGCGGGCTCGTGGAAGAGTTGCTCCATGCCCTGATCGCAATCGATCAATCAGGCATCATCGCCTCGGTGCTGCATCCGCATGATGCCGGCTATGACGAGGCGCTGGAGGCCGCGCGCCGGACCGGTTCGCTGGCGACCTTGCCGGCGCAGAGCTATCTGCTGCCCGGCTTCGTCGATCTTCACGTGCACGCGCCGCAATATCCGCAGCTCGGCCGGGCGCTGGACGTGCCGCTCGAGGCCTGGCTCCACAAACACACGTTTCCCCTGGAGGCGCGCTACGCCGATCTCGCCTTCGCGCGGCGCAGCTACGGCCTGCTGGTCGACGACCTGATCGCTAACGGCACGACCACAGCGCTCTATTTCGCAACCATCCACCAGGACGCGACAAGGCTGCTCGTCGACATTTGCCTCGAACGTGGGCAACGTGCGCTGGTCGGTAAAGTGGCGATGGACAATCCCGACGAGTGCCCGGCCTATTATCGCGATACCTCGGCGGACGCGGCCATTGATGGCACGCGCGCTCTGATCGACTACGTGCATCGGCATCCAGCCAATGCCACGGGACGGGTAAAGCCGGTCATTACGCCGCGCTTCATCCCCTCCTGTACCGACGCCGCCCTCGAAGGGCTCGGCACGCTTGCGCAGGAATGCGGCTGCCATGTGCAGACGCATTGCTCGGAGAGCGACTGGGCGCATGGCTACGTGCTGCAGCGCCACGGGATCAGCGACACGTCTAGCCTTGATCGCTTTGGCCTGCTGCGCGCCGGCAGCGTGCTCGCGCACGCCAATTTCATTACGCTTGCCGACATGGAGACGATCCGCGTGCGCAAGGCGGCCGTGGCGCACTGCGCCGTCTCCAACGCCTACTTCGCAGGCGCCGTGTTCCCGTTGAGGGCGGCCCTCGAGAAGGGTGTCAAGGTCGGGCTCGGCACCGACATTTCCGGGGGACCGAGCGCCTCGATGTTCGATGCGATGCGCGCGACGGTCATGTCGTCGCGCATGCTGGAAACCGGCACCGACCCGGCGCTAGCGGCCGAGACGCGCGGCACGGCCGGAACAGCACGCGTCGACTTTCGCGAGTCCTTCCACCTGGCGACGGCAGGCGGTGGCACGGCACTCGGCTTGCCTGTGGGGCGATTCTCGCCTGGCTACCATTTCGATGCGATCCTGGTCGACACCGCCGCGCCCAGAGGCACAATTCACCTGTGGGACGAACTCGACGACGGCGACGGCATCCTTCAGAAGATCGTCTACTCCGCTTCCAGGGCCAACATCGCGTCGGTCTGGGTCGGCGGGAGAGCTGTTCTCGCCTAAGCGGACCGGAGGCTGTGCCGAGAACCAGGACTCTTCCCGTTTTATTCCTTACGGTCGGGGGCACGTCATGGATTTTGATCAGTATTCGCCGACGTCGATGACAGCCTGGGCAAAGGCTTGCGGGGCTTCTTGAGGCAAGTTGTGGCCGATACCGCCGGTGATGATCCGGTGCGTGTATCTGCCCGAGAATTTCTTGGCGTAGGAACTGCCCGCGGGATGGGGTGCGCCATTGGCATCGCCCTCAAGGGTAATGGTCGGCACTGTGATCACGGGAGCTTCGGCCAGCCGGTTTTCCAGAACGTCATATTCCGGCTCGCCCTGTGCCAGGCCGAGCCTCCAGCGGTAATTGTGAATGACGATGCTGACGTGATCCGGGTTGTCCAGTGCTGCGGCGCTGCGCTGGAAGATGTCATCGTCGAAATTCCACTGCGGCGAAGCGAGTTGCCAGATGAGTTTGGCGAAATCGCGCGTGTATTTCTCGTAGCCGGCGCGGCCGCGATCCGTGGCGAAGTAATACTGATACCACCATTGAAGCTCCGCCTCCGGTGCCAGCGGCACCATGCCGACCTGCTGATTTCCGATGAGATAGCCGCTCACCGAGACGATCGCCTTGCAACGCTCAGGCCAGAGCGCGGCAACGACATTGGCCGTTCGAGCGCCCCAGTCGCAGCCGGCGATCGTGGCCTTTTCGATCCCCAGCGCATCCATCAGGGCGATCGTATCCGCGGCGAGCGCCGACTGCTGGCCGTTGCGCATCGTCTCGTCCGACAGGAAGCGCGTAGTGCCGTAGCCGCGCAGGTAGGGCACAATCACGCGGTACCCCTTTGCGGCAAGCAGGGGAGCGACATCGGCGTAGGTGTGAATGTCATAAGGCCAGCCATGAAGCAGGATCACTGGGGCACCTTCGGCGGGCCCCAGCTCCGCATATCCGACGCTCAGATTTCCGGCATTGACCTGCCCGAGCGAGCCGAATGATTTCTGCGTGGCTTGCGTAGCAGATGCCCTCGCCTCGACCGTCCAAGTGGCCGCCGGCTCGCTCAAGCCGAGTTCGGTGGCGGCGAACGTCATTGCTGCAGCACCAACAATGCGCCGGCGGCGATGATCGACCGTGTCGGGAGCCTTACTCGCATTCATGATGAAGCCTCTGTAATGACCAACAAGCAGGAACGACCGGACCGCCCGCCTCATCGGCCGACAGGAAATGTTGCCTATTTCGATGGTGACTGCGGGCGGCGGACCAACCACTGTAACACTCGGCCAGGAGGCAGTGCGGCGAACTCTGATTGAATGCCGGTCAGGTCAAGCGTTTCCTCGATTTCCCTCCTCAGAAATTCGAGACCTAGGCCGTCCCCGCGCTTGGAAGCGGCTGGATGTAGATGTAGCATCCGCAGGAACGGCAGCATGAGAATGACTCCTGATCTTCTGTTTGGGCGAGAGGACATGTTGCATCTGGTCTTATGCTCGAAGTCGCCCTCAGCTTCAGACGAGGCCCTCACGATCCATTGCGATGCGCACGGCCGGTCGGGCAGCCATTCGGACGCGAAGGGCTTGCAAAGGCGCGGGAACAGGGACTTGGAAGCGGGCCGCCCAAAGCAGCATCACGAAAAGATAAAAATCCGCGACGCTGGGTTTGTCGCCGAACAGATAGTCGGTCTCGAGCCCGTCAGCGAAGAACTCGAGTTGGCTCGTAATCGTCGCGCTCGCCCTGGCCTTTTCGGCATCGCTGCTTTGGTGCCACATCGGCTTGAAGCTTCGGTGTATTTCAGTTGAGACGTAGGTCAGCGCTTCGAGAAGGCGGGTACGGCCCAACGGCCCCGCCACAGCCAGTGGCGGGTATTGCGACGCAATCCAGTCGAGGACGGCGATATTTTCCGTCAGCGTTTCGCCGCTATCCAGCACGAGGGCTGGAACATAGCCCTTGCGCGTGACGGTAGTGAAATCATCCCCGGAGCCTGTCCGTTTGGTCTTGAGGTTCACACTTTCGCGCTCGAAGGAAACACCGGCCTCTTCCAGAGCGATGTGGTCCGCCAGGCTGCAGGCGAGAGGGCTGTAGTAGAGTTTCACCGCTTTTCCCTTTTCTGAACCCGATTGAATCCCGCAACTGGTCGTCGCCGAGCGGAAAACCTGCCCCGCGCCACGCGAGACAACCGCTCCAGAAACTCGCACTTGGCGGAGACGACGACTACGACACCGACAGCTAGACGTGCCTATGCCGAGGTATGGTCGGACTGAAGTTCGGGATCGCCGTGCGCAATGCCGGGACGTATGCCAGCTCAGCGGCCAACGGTTATCTGGAGGAATCCAGAACCTTCCATGATGGCATCATCGCCGGCCCGGCCAGTCCTTCGCTCAGGAAATCCTAAACGAAAGTATTGGACGCACGTGCCGTTGGCACGATGGCTCACACCCGGCCACGGCCGGCATATTCCGCGCGGCACGAGCAGACTGGAAACGCGAAAGCCGTGGTCTGACTTTTGCTCGATTGCCACCAACGCGATGACGCAGCTTCCGACAATAGGAGTCGCCATCATGGCCGACCTTTCCGAAACCTCCACAGCCGAGCACACATTGCGCGTCGAGGCGCCCGCCGCGATCGAGGTCGACGTCTCCTCGCTGACGCCGGGAACGTCGCTGATCGTCGACTGGCACGGCAAGCCGGTTGTCGTGCGCAACCGCACCGAAAAAGAGAGGAAGGACGGCCAGGCAGTCAGTCTCGCCGAGCTCAAGGATCCAATTGCCCGCAACGCCAACCTGCCGGCCGATGCGCCGGCAACCGACGCCAATCGAACTATGCCGGGCAAGGAAGCCTGGGTGGTGATGATCCAGGTCTGCACCCATCTTGGCTGCATCCCGCATGGTCAGGAAGGCGATTTCGACGGCTGGTTATGCCCCTGCCATGGTTCGCAATACGACACTGCCGGCCGCGTCCGGAAGGGGCCGGCACCCGAGAACATGGCGGTACCGGTGTTCCAATTCGTTTCCGACACCAAGATCCGTATCGGCTGAGGCAGGGGGCATTTCGATGAGCGGCGGCAAACACTCGACCTATACGCCCAAAACCAGAATCGAACGTTGGTTCGACGCCCGCCTGCCGCTGCCGCGGCTGGTCTATGACAGCTTCATCGTCTATCCCGTCCCGCGCAACCTGAACTATGCCTATACGTTCGGCGGCATTCTCACGATCATGCTGGTTTCACAGATCCTGACCGGCATCGTGCTGGCGATGCATTACGCCCCTGATACGGGGCTGGCCTTCAACTCGGTCGAGCAGATCATGCGCGACGTGAATTCGGGCTGGCTGCTGCGCTATCTCCATTCCAACGGCGCGTCGTTCTTCTTCATTGCCGTCTACCTCCACATCTGCCGCGGGCTCTACTATGGTTCGTACAAGGCGCCGCGTGAGCTGCTGTGGGTGCTCGGTTGCACCAACCTCCTGCTGATGATGGCGACGGCCTTCATGGGCTACGTGCTGCCTTGGGGACAGATGTCGTTCTGGGGCGCTACTGTCATCACCAGCTTTTTCACCGCCATCCCACTGATCGGCGACTGGCTCCAGCAGCTTTTGCTCGGCGGCTTCGCGGTCGATAATCCGACGCTGAACCGCTTCTTTGCGCTGCATTACCTGCTGCCATTTGTGCTTGTGGGCGTGGTGACCTTGCATATCTGGGCGCTTCACGTCGTCGGCCAGAACAATCCGACCGGCATCGAGGTCAAATCGAAAACCGATGTCGTGGACTTCACGCCCTATGCCACCGTCAAAGATGCCTTCGGCATCCTCGTGTTCCTGTTCTTCTTCGCCTATTTCGTCTTCTACCTGCCGAACTACCTCGGCCATCCCGACAACAACAGCATCGCCAATCCGCTGAAGACGCCGGCCCACATCGTGCCGGAATGGTACTTCCTGCCGTTTTATGCGATCCTGCGGGCCATCACCTTCAATATCGGGCCGATCGATTCCAAGCTCGGCGGCGTGCTCGCGATGTTCGGCTCGATCGCCGTGCTGTTCCTGGTGCCGTGGCTCGACACCTCGAAGGTGCGCTCGGCGGTCTATCGGCCCTGGTACAGGGTGCTCTTCTGGCTGTTCGTTGCCAATGCCCTCTTTCTCGGCTGGCTCGGCTCCCGGCCGGCGGAAGGCGCATACGTCGTCATGTCCCAACTGGCGACGCTTTACTATTTTGCGTTCTTCATTATCGCCATGCCGGTGCTCGGGCTGATCGAAAAGCCGCGACGGCTGCCGAATTCGATCACCGAAGCAGTTCTCGAAAAAGACAAGGCCAGCGCCAGAGGCCCGATCGCCGGGCCGGAGACCAAACGTTGAACCGGGCATAGCGGTGATCGTTCATGAACTGGTGGAACTCTCCTCTGGTCTACATCGTGTTGCTCGGCCTCGCCGGGATCGTCGTTTGGTCTCTCATCCCCAGACGCTTCGCCAATGCGAAGCTGGTCGTCCAACTCGCCTTTTTCGTCGCGATGTCGGCCATGGTTCTCCACCTGCGCGTCGTGCCGTACGAGGCCGCAGGGGACAACGAGACAACCGGAGGAGCGATCCTCATCGGCTCGGTCAAGCTGCTCTGGTGGGTTCACCTTGCCTGGGCGCTGATCGGATTTGTCCGTATCTATCTCGTCTTCGAGCGAAAGCCGCGCGAGGCACGTCTCCTGCAGGACGTCGTGGTCGGTGTCGTCTACGCTGGAATGTTCCTGTCGATCCTGGCGTTTGTCTTTGCAGTGCCGGTCGGAACGCTCATTGCCACGTCGGGCGTGTTTGCCGTCATCCTGGGACTGGCGCTCCAGAATACGCTTGGTGACGTATTTTCGGCGATCGCGCTTAACCTCGGCCGCCCTTACGTGCTTGGAAACTGGATCATTCTGGGCGACGGAACCGAAGGCCGCGTTATCGAGACCAATTGGCGGTCGACCCAACTTCTGACCCCGACACACAATGTCGTGGCGCTGCCAAACAGCCTTCTCGCCAAGATCGGGGTAACAAATCTAAGCGGTCCGGACGAGAGCCATGGACTTGCCGTAACCGTCAAGATGGCGCCAACGAAGACGCCGGCGATCATCGTAGACCTCATGCGCACTGTCTTGCTGAGCTGCAATTCGATCCTCCAGGACCCTTCGCCTTCGGTCACCATCAGAAGCCTGGATGCCACAGCTATCGAGATCGAGTTGTTTTTTCGCGTCGCAAGTATCGACCAGCGAAGTGCCGCTCGGAACGAAATCTTCGATCTCGTTTATCGCCATTCAAAGTCGACCGGCATGCTGCTGGCGGAGCCATTTTCAGGCTCGATTGCCATGACCAACCGGCCGGGCCACGAGACGGCGGCCTCCCAAGGCTTCACCCCGATCGAACTCATCAATTCCATACCGGTATTCTCGGCGCTAACGGATACCGAGCAGGGTTCGCTCGCCAAAGCGGCCTCGGTTCGCACCTACCATAAGGGCGAAATCATCGCACGACAGGGAGAGATGCTGCCGTCGCTCATGATCGTTCGGACGGGCGTCATCGTCCGGCAAATTGGCGAGGACGATGATCAACTGCAGGAGATCTCCCGGCTTGCACCTGGCGATTTCTTCGGCGAGACCGGCTTGCTCGCCGGTATTGGCGAGATGTCGAGTTTGCGGGCAATGACCCCTGTCACGGTTTACGACATAGACCAGGAAAGCTTTGCGCCGCTGCTGCACGACAGGCCCGAAATGGCCGAAGATCTTGCCGCGATCCTGTCGATGAGGGTGTCGGCTTTTAATGAAAGCGGCATCGCCGGACAGCACCACGCGAGCTCCAAATTCGCGCTCCTCAAAGCCATTCAGACACTCTTTCGAGCCGCTTCGTTCAAGCGCGTTCGAGCACCTGGCTGACAAGGCATGCAGAAGGACAGAGATCCATGACCATCCGCCAAAGCGGTATCACAGGCATCGATACACTCATCCAGCCAGCTATCCGTGATTTTGCGGACGGACTGAAGATAAGGCGCGTATTGCCGTCCTCGGATCGCCTGATGATCGGGCCCTTCATCCTGTTCGACCATTTCGGCCCCGCTATATTCGACGCAGGTCACGGTTTCGATATGGGACCGCATCCGCATATCGGCGTTGCGGCCGTGACCTACCTGATCGATGGCGAGATCGTCCATCGCGACAATTTGGGAAAAGTGCAGACCATCCGTCCTGGCGAGGTCAACTGGATGACGGCCGGGTCGGGCATCGTCCATTCCGAGCGCACGCCACCGGAAGTCCGGGCGTCGGCAAGCAATCTCTTCGGCGCTCAGGCTTGGATCGCCCTCCCCTCCCGCTATGAAGAAATTGCCGCCGACGTCGCACATTTTGGCGCTCCCGAAATACCGAGGATCTGTGCCGACGGCGTCGAGTTTACGTTGATCGCCGGCGCGTCCGACGGGTTGGTCTCGCCGGTAAGGACGTTCTCCGACGTGGTCTATGCCGAAATTGTGCTCACGAGCGGTGCGCGCTACCAGGTGAAACCCGAACACCGTGAGCGTGCGATCTACATCGTCGCCGGTGAGGTTGGAATTGTCGGCCAGTTCGGTACGTTTCATGAGGCCGAATTAGTAGCTCTGGCGCCCGGCGCTGAGATTGTGCTCCAGGCGCCTGCCTTCCATGCGGCGAGACTGATGCTGATAGGAGGTGAGCCCCTGGCCGAGCCACGTCATATCTTTTGGAACTTCGTCTCCTCTTCAGCCGAACGGATCGAGCAGGCAAAGGCGGATTGGCGCGAACGCCGCTTCCCCGGCGTGCCGGGAGAGCACGAGCTCATGCCTCTGCCAGATGGCAGCGTGTGAGGGATAAGGCAGCGGATGGTGACCTCAGCGCCGCGACAGCTTTACGCCGGGTGGCGCAGGCAGACCACTACGATATCAAGTAGAGATCGTTCATCGTTTCCTCATCGAGCAAACCGTCGAACCAGACGTCGAAGATTGTCTCGAGCAGGAACTCGTCGTTGCTTGCTTCGGAAAACAGCGTGAGGGACGCGTGCAACTTCTTCGCATCAACGTCACCGAAGACAGCGCGAGCGCTTAGGCCGGAGAGCCGTTGCAGGGTGCCAACGCATTCCCGATAACGGCCTCCGAGGATCGGAAACGAGAGATAGGCGCTGGCTTCGTCGAGCGATGTGATTGCATATGGCTCAGGCGCTGTACCACTTCGCCTTGTGGCCAACCTTGGGAAGATGAACTCCATGTAGGGAGTGCACATCATCCCTCGACGTAGAATGGCCAGCGCGTCGTCGTAGACCGGATCCTGTGCGCTGACGAATCTCTGCAAATCATACTCGTCAGGCATTTGGATGGATCCTTGGGAAACCCTCAACATTCGTGCCCATGACTAGCCGCCGACGACATCTGCATAGTCCGGGTGCTTGGCGAAAAAGCGGCTCATGAAGGGACATTTCAAGATCGCTTTACGGCCGGTCTTGCGGAGCAGTTCGAAGGTTCCTTGGGCCAATTGCGACGCGATCCCTTGTCCGGAAAATTCCGACGGGACTTCGGTGTGTATCAGCGCAACCTTCCCGCCCTCGAGCCGATAATAGGCCGCCGCAAACATATCACCGGCGATCGGCAGCTCGAAACGGTGCTGTTGGACGTTTTCAACGACTTGTGCATCCATCTTTATCTCTCGATTGTATGTCACGTGTCACCGGAGGCAGATTGGCGGGCCGCTATCGCATCGCAGGCAACCGCAGAGTGACGGTCGTGCCTGCCCCAAGTGTGCTCTGAATATCGATGCTTCCGCCTGATTGCTCGGCAAAGTGCTTCACCATCGGCAAACCGACGCCGCCGAGGCCTTCGCTTTTGGTGGTGAAGAACGGATCGAAGGCGCAGACCATCGTCTCGCTGGTCATCCCGATACCGTTGTCCGCGACGCGGATGTCTACCTGACCGGCGGCAGAGTTCTCAGAGGCCAAGCCGGCATCGATCGAGATGAAACCGCCGTCAGGCATTGCATCGCGCGCGTTGAACAGAAGATTCAGAACCGCATTTTGCAATCCAAAGCGATCGCATCTCACCAAAGGCAGGTCGGACCCAACCCGAAGCTCAAGACCGAAATTGGCATCCAAGGCGCTCCGTACGAGGGTTTCGATCTCAGCCAGGCAAGCACCTACGTTTGTGTATTCGATTTCCGCGTGGCTCTCTCGGGCCAGGCTGATGGTTTGCCGGACAAGGCCACCAGCCCGCTCCAAAGCCGTTTTGGCGCCGGCTATTACAGGCCCGAGCGCCGGAGCCGCTTGGATGCTCGGATCGCGGGCCAGGTGGTTCAACGCCGACGAGGCGACCTGAATGAGATTGCCCAGGTCATGGACGATGCCGGCCGTCGACATTTGCACGGACATACCACCTCCAGGGCCATCGGGCGGGCCGTCGAAGACATCTTCTTTTATGTCCGGACGAAACATTTCGTTCCCCGCTGGCTAAGTCGGCACCTATTGGCTTCAACACGCTATAATTTATGGCTTTTATTTTCCATTATATCTAAGAAGACGCCGATACATACTTCCGTATATTCAATCGCGAGACGATGCTCTATTGATAGCCGATCCCGCTGATGTAGTTGGCAAGCAGCCGTTCCTGCAGTTCCTCTTGTTTGAAGAGCGCCTTCATCGCATCACGGATATCGAGGACGCCTAGCGGTTTCGAGTCGGCCCCGAGCACCGGCACATTCTGAAGGCCTCGCGCGGCCATGGTCTGCCAGACTGAATGAAGATCATCATCGGGACCACAGGACACGATGGACCTGCTCATCAAAGCCGCAATCGGCGCTTCTGTTGGCCCTGAATTCGCCAGATGGCGGACAAGGTCGGACTTGCTCAGCACGCCTGCCGCCTCCCCACTGCCGTGGCACACCACGACCAGGCCTATTGCGGGCCTGGAAAGTGAGAGTGCCGCACTGCGGAGTGGAGCGTCGACATCGACCACCATGAGACGGGCCGATATTACTGGATGCAGACTGTCAATTCGCATGACGCCCTCCTGAGAGCGCCTCGCGGCCGCGGCCGCGGGGCTGGGATCGGTTCCAGTGTTGGTCGCCGAGCTCGGCGCCTTCGTCCGGCCGGTCAGAATGGCGCGCAAACAGGCGCCATTCTGACCCATTCCAAAGATTAGCTCAGTGCTGCTTTGCTCAGGCCAAACTTCGCATCGCCCGAGCCCGGGACGGGTTTGAAGCCGATGTTCAGACGGTTCCAAGAGTTGACCGCCATGACAACGAAGGTCAGATCGGAGATTTCCTTCTCGGAAAGCTGCGACCTGACCCGATCGTAGATCTCGTCGGGGACACCCTGCTCGGGCAGCTTGGTCAAGACTTCCGTCCATGCCAAGGCTGCGCGCTCGCGAGGAACGAACAAGGTCGAATCCCGCCAGGCTGCCAGGTGGTAAAGGCGCAGTTCGCGCTCGCCATGGATCTTCGCCTGTTTGACGTGCATATCGAGGCAGAAGGTGCACCCGTTCAGCTGCGCGGCTCGGACTGCAACAAGGTCGCGGATTGGCTCTTCGATCGACCCCTCTCGCGTCGCACCAAGAAATTCAATAAATTTCTTCAGAAGTTCCGGCGACTGCTCCGCATAACTCGCGCGTTGGGCGACGGCTTTTCCTTTCGGAGCGACCGGTGGCGCTGCAATATTCATTACTTATCTCCTTGAGGTGTTTGCAATCCATTGCACCGTAAGGATGACCGGTGAGACGAACTGTTGCTATCGTGCCGATGATATGTATTGCCACTCGATTGGGTTGGGGCGCCTAAACCGAAGTATAGGAGGTGGAAATTGGCACCTGACCGCTGCCCTCGGCAATTCGCTTTGCCGCATGCATCCGACAGACGCACAGCGTTTGGGTCACTTGAAGGGCAAGGCTGAACCGACCGGTGTCGATAGAACCCGGATCGAAACTGCGGTCACTCTTCAAAGGGAGCGTTCATCACAAGATCAACTGCCGAAGTCGCCTTGTAGCCTGAAACAAAGCGCTCGCCGAAGTCCCGGGCAAAGTTGTCGTAGGTGGTTCCGGGCCTGATCTCGGCGATATGGCAAAAGCATCGCGTCATCCGCCGCTTCATCCCGAGGCGCGGAAATTCGCCAACGATCTTTGCAATCTCGGCTGACGAAACGAGGCTGTATTGCAAGCCGACGACATCGAGGCAGATGCCGGCTGTGCACAGCGCCACCTCAGCCTCCTTGTAGAGGCCGATCGACGGCGTCGAGTTGAGGGCGACGCTGTCCCAGATCAATTGGGCGCGCCGCTCGTCGAAGCCGCCCTCCCGAACGAAGGCGCGGGCGAGATCGGCGCCTTCCACTTCGAAACGGCGCGGCCCGGCGAAGTCCTCATTGAGCGTGACGTCATGCAACAGGGTTGCAACCGCAACAACCTCCGCGTCGTGCTGGATATTCTGAATCTGTCCGATCCGGGCCGCGAAAAGCCAGGATCGGACCACGTGGTTGAACAGGTAGGGTTCACATCGAGCGCGGGCATGTTCGATCGCTCGGCCAACAAGCGGAGTATCGGGGACCAAAATCCCCGCAAGTGTGCGGATGGCGATCGAATTCATGTCACTGACCGTCCCTTCGCGTACGCCCCGATGGTCCTGGGGGCTACGATTTCATTTCGCGTTCGTCGTCAGTTCCGTCTCGCTGGTGTCGACGACGAAAATAGCAAGCAGACGAGCGCCTTCCGTCTTGCTGGCGTTTTCGCTGACGGCATGACGGTCGCCAGGGAATTCCGAGAAACTCTCGCCGGCGCGATAAGTCTTCACCGGCCCGTCATTGACCTGGCTTCGGATCGCCCCCTCCAGGACCGTGGCATAGATGAACGCGGATTTGGGATGGGTATGAGCCGGCGACGTACCCCCAGGCGCGTACTCGACGAGCACGGCTTTCATGCTCTTGCCGGGCACGTTTGGCAGAGCCTGGTCGTAGACAAGCTTCACGCTGGCGGCGTCATTGGCCATTGCTGCGGTGACGGAAGCGGCGGCGAGCGCGGCGCAGAGAAGTGTTTTGATCATGTCTGGTCTCCTTGTTGTGCGAATGGCGGGCCTATCCGATGACTACTTACTTCGGTGGTGTGTATCGGCTGAGCCAATCATCGAAACGCACGGCGCCGATGCGCGCGTTCTCGCCGGGCACCAGCGTTCGATCGTCGATTGCCACTTGGCCGTAGTAGAGCGCGCCGGAATCCGGGACGACTTTACGCGGGTCGTTGGTGGCCTTCAGGAAGCGCTCGACAAGTTCGCTCATGCGAACACGCTCCGGGCCGGCAATTTCGATCATGCCGTTCAACGGCGCGGCAAGCGCGACGTCCGCCATCGCATCGGCAACATTATCAGCCGCCATGGGTTGGAAGTAGGCCGGCGACATATGAATGGTATCCCCGACGGCGCCCGTGTTTGCGATGGCGGCGGTGAATTCGAAGAATTGAGTGGCGTGAACGATGGTGTAGGGAATTCCGGACTCCCTGATCAGCTTTTCCTGAAGCAACTTGCCGCGGAAATAGCCCATGCCCTGCAGCCGGTCGGTACCGACGACCGACAGCGCCACGTGATGACGGACGCCGGCGGCCGTTTCGGCGGCAAAAAGATTACGCCCGGATGCCGAGAAGAACTCCAGGGCAGCCTTTTCCTCGAACGACGGCGAGTTCGCGAGGTCGACGACGACCTGCGCACCGGCAAGCGCGGCCGCCAGACCCTCTCCCGTAACGGTGTTGACGCCCGAATTCGGCGACGCCGCAAGTACGTCGTGGCCTTTGTTTCGCAGTCTCTCCACGGTCTTTGAACCGATCAGCCCGGTTCCGCCGATGACGACGATCTTCATGTCTGGTCTCCTGGTGTTGCGTGTCTATTTTCGTTGCTCGATCGGATGCTGGGCGTTTCCGGCCTGCTACTGACTGACCGATGCAGCAGCATCCTCGATGAGTGACGTGACCTCGTCGGGATGCGAAACCATGAGCGCATGGGACGCACCCTCGATGACGACGGTCTTTGCCGCGTGCGCACGCTTGGCCATGAAGCTCATGACGGCTGCCGGGATGTTGCGGTCATCCGAGCCGTAGATCATGTAGGACGGCAGCGTCTTCCATGAGGCGACGCCCGAGGCTTCAGCCAGAGCCGCCTGCGCAACAGGGCGTTGAGTGGCAGCCATCAGCAAAGTCTGCTCTTGCGGAACGTCGGCGGCGAACTGCGCGCGGAACTTGGCCGGCTCGATGAAGAGGTCTTGTCCGCCGTCCGGCAACGCGACTGGAGCAAGCGCGCTCCCCAAGGTGCTGCCGGGAAACATGCTGGACAACGTAAGGCTCGATTCGCCGGTATCCGGCGCGAAACCCGCCACGTAGACCAACGCCTTCACATTGGGATTGCCGTTGGCGGCCTCGGTGATGACGGGCCCGCCATAGGAATGCCCCACCAGCACGACCGGCCCCGAAACCGACCGGACGATGGCTGAGACTGCTTTCGCATCGCTGGCAACGCCGCGGAGCGGATTAGCTGCGGCTATCGCCACATAACCGTCTTTGCTGAGCTTGGTGATGACTGCATCCCAGCTCGACGATTCCGCGAAGGCGCCGTGCACCAGTACGATCGTCGGCTTGGGCTGAGAATTCGCGGCCTGCGCCATCCCGCCGCCCGACGCGGCAAGCGCTGCGGTGAGGGCCAGGACTCGAGTTATGTTTCGCATTTGCTTTCTCCCGTGTGGCCTGTGGTGACCAATGCTCAGGAGAATGCGCCGACGCAGCCCGCCAACCTATTGTGCGGAAGGGTCTGTCATACAATGCCAAGGTGCAGGGTAGGGATAGTGTGCTGAAGGTTCTGCAAAAAGTTTTGGAGAGAGAACGGGGCTTGCTCTGAGGGGCGAGCGGCCATGGCACGGTGGT
>NZ_JAMYOL010000020.1:0-90049 GCF_040319815.1 Mesorhizobium sp. M0854 | reverse complement strand
CGCCATTAATGACATTGGCGCCGGCGTTACCCCCGATGCTCTGGGCGAACTCATTGCCGGTGAGGTTGATTGCCGATGTGCCCGACGGGTTGGTAGCAAGAAGTTCGATTTCCGATCCGGCCGAAAGCGTATGGCTTACAGTAGCGAACACCCTGTCTGTACCACCGCCCACCGCCTCGAACACCCTGTCGCCGGCATTGTCTACATAGTAGGTGTCATTGCCGCCATAGCCGACCAACGTATCGGCGCCACCGCCGCCATTAATGACATTGGCGCCGGCGTTACCCCCGATGCTCTGGGCGAACTCATTGCCGGTGAGGTTGATTGCCGATGTGCCCGATGGGTTGGTAGCAAGAAGTTCGATTTCCGATCCGGCCGAAAGCGTATGGCTTACAGCAGCGAACACCCTGTCTGTACCACCGCCCACCACCTCGAACACCCTGTCGCCGGCATTGTCTACATAGTAGGTGTCATTGCCTCCATAGCCGACCAACGTATCGGCCCCGCCGGCGCCGTTGATGACATTGGCACCGGCATTGCCCTGGATAGTCTGGGCGAACGCATTGCCGGTCAGGTTGATCGCCGTGGTGCCGGACGGGCTGTTGGTGGCGAGAAGTTCGATTTCCGATCCGGCCGCAAGCGCATGACTTACGGAGGCGAATGCTTTGTCGGTACCGCCGCCCGCGGCCTCGATCTCCTTGTCGCGGATGTCATCGACATAATAGGTGTCATTGCCGCCATAGCCGATCATCGTGTGGCCGCCGGCGCCGTGAAACACATCGTCGCCGCTGGTGCCATACAAGGTGTCGCTTGTGTCGACGGGAGGCGGTTCGGTCCCAGTCGTTGCGAGGTTGTGCTCCCGGAAAACGGCTTGTAGTTCCGGAGAGCTCTCTAATGCGGTGTCGCCGTTCTGCGTTCCCCATTTGTAGGTGTAGTCGAAGGCAGGTGACGGAACCAGCCTGGCCCAATGATCGATCATGATTTGCATCTGTTCGGCGGTGGGCATGACCTGTCTGCCGCCGTCGGAAGTCTCCCAGTTGCCGCCGCCGAAGGCCTGATAGACCGGAACGATGTTGCTGATCGGGATGCCCGACTTCACCGCTGCAGCCACGGCTCGGTCGATCATGTCGTAGTCGACCGTGTCCGTTCCCGTGCGCACCGGATAGGGGTCTATTCCAAAATAGTCGATATGCGTGTTGGCGGGATTGTAGGTGTTGGTAAAATCCGGATTGGTCGGGGATCCCATGTTCATCATGGTGATGAAGGTCTTGGCGCCTGGAAAATGCTCATGGATCCAGTCGGATTCCGCCTTCAGGTTCTCGGCGGTTGCATAGGTGCCCCACCTGCCCGTGGGATCGGGCTCGTCAACCAGATAGAACCCAAACACATTCGGATTGCCGAGGAAGGGGGTCATTTTCTCGATGAAGGATGCGGTTACGCCCTCATGCTCGTTGAGGTACACCAGGCCTTTCATGCCGTCAGGCAATGCGTCGACCAGCGAAACATACTGAACGTCAGCCAGATTGAAGCCGGCGGTTGCGATTTCGGTGGCAGAACCACCCGATGCATAGTGCAGAGTTGCCATCCATAATCCCTCATTTTGATTCGATAGCGCCCCGCGGATGTCTGCCTACTAGAGGGTGTATATTAGCGCCAAATCACATACCTGCAGGCTCTGATAGAATGGTTGATCGCCGATAGGAATGCTGCACGGAAGGAGTAACTTCCATGGACATAATAAATAAGTAACAAGAATATGATCCCATCAAAGGGCCGTGTTTTATCCAGCCCATCTGGTTAGATTGAAAGACAGATAGTTAAATATCTAGAGCGTATCTTGCAGATCGCTGAAATAAACTTGTAAATTATGTTTCTATCTAACTGTTCACCCGCGCATTGAGAGATCAGACAGACGTTCACCTAAGAGCCAGACCCCTCCACAGTCTCAATCCCGCAACCAATTAGTTGTGGATAATTCGTAGGTGTCCGCGCGTTCGTCGCGTGAAATCGGTCGGCAGATCAGGTCGCCGGCGTCGGAACGGTCCGAATCGGCTTATCCGCTGGTCGCAAGGAGGCAGGTTGCGCCAGGAGTTGTGGCTGAGGGGTCGACTATCATGCCTGGTAGCACAAGCGGGACAAGCTGAGGCGCGAACCCGGACCGGGAGCTTAGGAATCCGACGCGCCCAGCGTAGAGCAGCCGTACAACGCACGACTGTCGGAAGCGCTTTCTTCGGTTGCCTTATCAGTTGCAAGTCCGGCTTGGCCGAACCCCTAGAGTTCGAGGCGCAATTCATCACCGTACCCGTTCCTATGCACCACCAGATGCCGTCGAGGCGGTTCGCGATACCCGTAAGGCCGTGATCCCCATGCAGTTTGCCTCATTCAAACAGACGAGGACAGTATGCAAGCCTCCTCCTACCGTATCCTTTCACGCGCACAGAAGTAACGAAGCAAAACCATGAAAGCAGATGCGAAAGGCAGTTACTTCACGCGACCGGAACACGGCGCACGGACGGGAGCTTCGGGATGAATCCGCATCTCGTTTGTGTGGGAGGCGAAGATCACGCCCTGAGAATTCCGTTCCTAATGTCGCTGCGCGAAAGCGGCTTCCGGGTCACGGCAGTTTCAACCGGCGATGAGGCTGCGTTTTTGCGGCATGGCATTCCGCATCGCCGCTACGGTTTCGACCGATTTGCCAGCGGCACTGGCGAGTGGACCGCTGTAAGAGCGATTCGGAAATTGCTTGCGGAACTTCGGCCTGACATCGTCCAAAGCTTCGATACCAAGCCTAACCTGCTGACACCCATTTCGGTGCGCGGAACGGTCCCGGTCGTGCGCACGATCAACGGCCTGGGCTGGACATTCTCATCGTTGGAACCGCGTGCTCTGGCCTTACGTCCAATTTTTTGCGGACTACAATGGCTTGCCTCCTTCTGGACGGCAGCGACGGTATTTCAGAATCGGGACGATGAGGCTTTCTTCAAGCGCTTTCGATTGATTGAACCTGGCAGCGGAAGAGTGATCCGCAGTTCTGGCATCGATGTCGATGCGTTCGCTATGGCGAGGCATCTTGCTCCGCCGGCGGCGAAAATGCGCCAGGAACTCGGGCTCCAGTCAGCAGAGATCGTAATTTTTGTGGGCCGGCTAACCCGCCAGAAGGGCATCCCGACGCTGCTCCAAGCAGTCCCCCGCGTCCTTTCTAAAAGGCCTAATGCGCGTTTCGTGCTTGTCGGCCCTTGGGAGTCCGAAGGTCCATTTGCATTCGACAAGTCGGAAATCGATAGACACGCTCCTCATATCATCGCGCTAGGCCCACGACGCGATGTTCCAGCCCTTCTTGGCATGGCCGACGTGTTCGCCTTCCCCACACAATATCGAGAAGGAATCCCGCGCGTCCTGCTCGAGGCAGGGCTGGCGGGATTGCCCATGGTCGCCTCAAAGATGCCCGGCTGCAATGAGGTGGTCGAGGATGGATGGAACGGCTACCTAGTCCAACCCTACGACGCCGATGGCCTTGCATCTCGAATAGTCGACATCCTGTCCGACCGCAGTCACGGAAAAATCATGGGCGGTCGTTCTGTCGAACTCGTCCGTGAGCAGTTCGCGCTGCCGCGGGTGGTCGCTCAGTATTGCGATCTGTACGAAAATATCCTTGGCGCCAAATCCCACGGTGGCCTCGCCCGACCGGCGTATCCGGTCTTAATTAGAGACGATGCTGTCAGCGGTAGATTGGATGTGCGCCGATGATCCGGGACGCGATCCTGGCCTGCGGGCTCGCAACGACCTATGCGGAGCAACTCGACATTCCCGGGTCGCCCTTGGGGATTGGCGAACTGTTCCTCGTGCTTTGGATCATGCTGTCGATCGCGCGCGTCCTTGCCGGCGGTCGCCTGGAGACCAGGCCGGCGCTGACACTCCTTGCAAGTTACTGGACGATCATGGCGCTGGCTCTGGGGGTCGGCACCGTTGTCGGCTATCTGACCACAGTTCTATACCTGACGGGCCTGATGCACGATACGATGGCCTACCTGCTGTTGGTCAGCGTCACCTGCCTTGCCGCTGCAGAACCCGACGCCGACCGCCATCTCCGTCGTACTGGCTGGTGGGTCGTGGGTATCGCGAATATGGCCCTTGCCATTCAGCTGGGACAGGGCTGGGGCTGGATCCCCCGAGCTGGCGTCGATCCCTGGTACTGGGACCGCTTTCGCGGCTGGTCGCACAATCCAAATCAGCTCGCGCTCTACTGCGCAATCTTTGGCCCGCTAGCCTTGCATCTTGCGACCACCACCAGCAATCGATGGGGCAGGTTTCTTGGGATCGCCAGCTTGTTCCTAACCTTCTATGTCGGGAGGCTGACAAAGAGCGATACCTATTTGTATACCAGTATCCTGACCTGCCTGACGTTCCTCGGGCTGCGGATCAGGACATGGCTCAAGACCGGTGGCAACAGGGGCAGCTTTTCACGGCAAGCCGTCCTCCTGTTGCTCGTCGGTATCCTTCCGTTGGCGATCGCGATAACCCCCTACGCCGTGACGGAGGCGAGCGTCCTCGAAAACTTCGCCAAGGGCCTGACCAAGGACAAGGGCGGCGAGGCCACTGCCGAAACCGCCGCACTCCGCGTGCATCTCTGGGACGAAGCAATAGAGAAGGGCGCGGAATCCGGGTCGTTGGGCCTTGGTCCAGGTCCGCATCTCGAGCGCCCATCAGTGTTCGAATCGCAATTTCTGGAACGACCCTTCGAGGCTCACAACACGATCCTCGACCTGTACACTCAAGGTGGACTTATTGCGGTTCTGGCGCTGGTCTGGATCGTCAGCGCCGCCATCGTGTCGGTATGGCGTGCGAAGCTCGACGCGCTGTTAGCGCTCGTGGTGTCAATCGCTATTTTCGGAATGCCGCACCTGATCATCCGTCACCCGATCGTGTGGTTTGCGCTGACCATCTGCCTTGTCGCCGGTGCTCCGAAAGCAGTTTCTGCAATCTCCAACAATCCGGGTTAATGGCATGTGTGGTATTGCCGGAATTCTTCTTGCCCCCGATTCAGCCGACACGAAGCCGCTCAAGGCAATAGAGCAAATGACGGCCGCGCTTCGTCACCGCGGACCGGATGGCGAGGCATTCTGGATACATAGCGAAGCCGGGCTTGCCTTCGGTCACAGGCGTTTGGCCATTGTTGATCTGTCGGAGGCGGGCTGCCAGCCAATGCATTCCGAAAGCGGCAGATACGTCATTACGTTTAACGGCGAAATATACAATTTCCGCGATCTGCGCTGCGAGCTGGAAAGTACAGGTAGTCATTTCAGGGGCACCAGCGATACCGAGGTCATGCTTGCCGCCATTGAGAATTGGGGCCTCGAAAAAGCACTCACACGCTTCGCCGGAATGTTCGCGCTAGGACTATGGGATCTGAAGACGAGGACGCTCCATCTCGCCCGCGACCGAATGGGCAAAAAGCCGCTTTATGTCGCCTCAACACGTGATGCGCTTGTTTTTGCCTCTGAGTTGAAGGCGATCACCCGTTTTCCAGGTTTTTGTCAGGAGCTCGATATCAATGCGGCCGCGGCGATGCTTTCGAACGGATGGGTACCGGATGACAGCTGCATCTGGCGAGGCGTGTTCAAATTACCGCCGGGTTCGGTCCTGTCGGTGACGGCCGCTGACTTCGCCGCGTCGCGAAGTGCCGCCTCGCTAGCGCATCGTATTCGATACTGGTGGTCGCTAGCCGAAACCGCCGCCAAAGGGCGGGCGGAGCAGGTCGTCGGCAGTGACGAAGAACTTACCACTGAACTGGATGGCCTGCTTCGACTTGCCGTTCGGGAGCGCATGATCGCTGACGTTCCGCTCGGGGCCTTCCTGTCGGGCGGAATAGACAGCTCGACGGTTGTAGCCCTGATGCAGGCTCAATCGGACAAGCCGGTGCGCACGTTCACGATCGCTTTCGGAGAGGGCGGGTTCGATGAGGCTCCCCACGCGGCGGAAGTCGCGCGGCATCTGGGCACCGACCATACCGAACTCCACCTTTCGGCTGCCGTAGCGCGCGAAGTCATTCCAGAATTGCCGCAGATCTGGGACGAGCCTTTCGCTGACGAATCGCAGATACCAACTCTGCTGGTGGCGCGGCTCGCCCGCCGGCACGTTACGGTGGCTCTGTCGGGTGACGGTGGCGACGAATGCTTCGCCGGCTACGCCCGCCACTTCATGGCTGCCCGCCTGCGACGACAGCATACTCTGCCGTCGGCACTGCGTCGGGCGCTCGCGGCAGGCACTGGGTTACTGGCCCGTGCAGCCCGTCACGATCTCGTCGGGAAGCTGCCGCTTTCGGAGGGTGCACGGCATGCGCTGCGGGGCGACCGGCTGGATCGCCTCGCTCAGCTACTCGCTGCAGCCGATGAGGACGAGTTGTTTCGGCGACTGACGAGATCGTCGACCGAGAACCTCAGCCTGCACCAGCCCCCCTCATCAATCCACGTCGAGCACCGGCTTGATGGGCTGCTGTCCCGTCTTTTGTATGACGATATGGACGGCTACCTGCCCGGCGATATATTGGTGAAGCTGGACCGCGCCAGCATGGCCAACAGCCTCGAGGGGCGGTGCCCGCTACTCGATCATCGGGTTGTCGAATTCGCCTGGCGCCTGCCGACGAATACCAAGGTTCGTAATGGCAAAGGTAAGTGGATCCTTCGTCAGCTGTTGCGCCGGTACGTTCCGCAGCGACTGATCGAGCGGCCAAAGCAAGGTTTCGATGTTCCTATAGCAGTCTGGCTGAGGGGCCCGCTGCTCAGTTGGGCAAACGATCTTGTCGCCGATATGCGCATCTCCGGAGACGGAATTTTCGACCTTGCGAAGGTGGATGCGTGCTGGCGCGGTCACGTCGATGGCAGGCACGACCATTCTCGCGAATTGTGGCCGGCTTTGATGTTCCAGGCCTGGCACAACGAGGCAAGGCGGCCATCGCCGCCAGCAACGGGTTCTCGCGTGCCCGAACTTACAGGAGATTAAGATGGAAGGGTCCATAGTTAGCCGCATCCACCTTCCGCACGTTACCGAAATGCACTTGCCTGCGCGCGAAATCACTCCGCGCATGAAACGGCCGTTACGTGAGCAGATGGACACGCAAACCCCGCTCCATCAGCTCCTCGTTACCCTCTCAAGAAAAAAGTGGTTCCTCCTGGCCATGGTCGTCGCAGGCGGTGTCTTGGCCGCGCTTGGAGGGCTTGCACGGCCTGCCCTATACGAGGCCACCACGCAGGTAATCGTCGACGCACCTAGTAGAGCAGCCCCTGCCGGCGGCTTGATCTCTGCTCAGGATCAGCTGGATTCCAGCATTGACGACCATATCACCATGCTCTCATCGCAAAGCCACCTGCGAAGCGTAGTGGCAGCGCTGCGCAAAACGGATGCTGCCAATGGTGCTAAACAGGCTGGTGCTCGAACCGGAAACCATCCTCCGAAGCCTGTTGGCGTCGAGCCGCTGAATTTGCGCTCGGTTCCAGCCGATTTGCTGGCCAAAATTTGGCCGCGAAGCACGCCGGCGGCGCCAGATGCGGCTGAACTCAAGGTGCTGCGTGAAGGTATGAGGATCGGCCAGGAGCTGCGATCGAGAGTTATCAGTGTCGGCTTCACCGATCACGATCCGGCGCGAGCCGCTCTGATCGCCAACACGTTCGTCGAAGTGTATATTGGCGATCTGGCAAGGAAAAGCCAAGCGTCGGACAGGCTGGAACTCGACTCGATAGTCTCCGGGCTGCCGACTATACAAAGCAGTCTGGCAGAAGCGACCGATCGTCTGGAGAGATATCGGTTGAGCCATGGCGCGGTCGATCAAGGTGCGGCGGACAATGCTGCCAAGGAGACAGCCGAACTCACTCAGCAAATTTCCTTGTCGAAAGCGGACCTCTCCGCAACGGAATCCCGACTCCAACACATTCAGGACTTGCGAAAGGGGGGCGCGCCCGTTGCCTCGGTAGCCGAAGCCATCGGATCACCCTTGCTGGCCGATCTCTTGGCAGGCCAGGCCAACGGCACGGCAGATGAGAATGTCACAAATGCGATCGATCGTGAGATCGAACAAGAAATCGCCCGCGTCGCTGCTGAGGCAAACATCTATCGCTCCCAGATTGCGGCGCTGCAAAAGCGTAAGGATGTCCTAGATGCGGTTGTGGCCGATACAGCCGGCCGGCTTTCCGGACTGCGTGCTCTCGAGCCGCAGGTCAGCATCCTGACGCAGCGCTACAACGACCTTTTGACCCGGCAACAGGACTTGATGCGGCGTATTGCAAGTCCATCCCCCGGAGTCAGGCTTCTCTCAGCGGCGTGGCCCCCTACCAATCCAACGACTCTTTCGCCAATTTTTCTTATTCCGCCTGGCATGGTCGTGTTTGGCCTGATTGGAGGGATTTTCATACTTGTCCGCCAACGCTTCGATCGCACTTTGCGCGGAGAGGCCGAAGCTGAAGCAGCGCTCAAGGTTCCGTGCCTCGGGCTAATACCCCAGGCTCCCACAACGCACGCGAAGCGACTGCAGCAGCTGGTTTCAGGCCAGCAGGGGTGCAGATACAGCCGCGCCGTGACGTCCCTGCTTGTCGCCGCGGCGCCCCAACAGGCAAGGGATTACTCGAACATAATCTTGATAACATCCTGCGGTGAGGATGATGGCAAGACCGAGCTCGCATGGAGCATGGCCTTGGCGGCCACCAGACTTGGAGGGCGAGTACTCTTCATTGATCTGGACCGCACGGACCACCGCCTTACGGGCGAGTTTGTGAAGGAATTCAGCGCACGTAAGCCGCACAATTTTTTCGGAGACTATGTGAGTGACCGTTGTGCACTGCACGATGCGATAGCAGGAATGTCGGCGATCGGGATCGACTTCATGGCGCTCGCACCGTCGGAGGATCTGCTGCCCTTGCTGTCCAGTGTCGACGGCTCCCCTTTCAAAGATGAACTGCACTCGATCTATCGGGTCGTCATCATAAATGGACCGCTGGGGCTTGAGGGACCAGAGGCCAGGCTCCTGACAGGCTGGGGTGACGTGGTTCTTTTCGCCGTTCGCTGGGCGAAAACGCGACGCAGCATCGCGCGAGGCGTTCTGGACCTGCTTGCGGGCGATGCACCAGCTTCGGTCCCCGTCGCAAGCGTTCTCACGAAGGTTAATCTCAGGAAGCACGCTGGTTACCGGTTCGGGGACAGCGCTGACCTCTTGCTGGAGAGGACATGACGAGCGCGGCTCTTGTTGTTGCGCACTTCCCGCTTGGTTGAAAATCACCGCGCTAGGCGCTGCGCCGATCGGCTGCTGGGCGCGGGCCATCCGGCAGTAGCTGGGGTTGTCGCGGAGAGATCCATCCGGAGCGTGGGTCCGAAGTGTCACAACGGAACCTACGGCCAGGAGCCGCCGGACGGGCATTCATGAATTCCGGACCCCATCTGAGGCAACGCGCCTGACGCCGTCCTTCGTCTGCTTGGCGTTCACCGCGCGCCTAGTGGTGTCGAAATCACCCTTCACGCGGACCCGCTCATCGCTGCTTGGCTTGGCGATGAATCCGTAGCGCAGGTGACGAGACTTTGTCGATCTTTGCCCAGAGTGCGCTCCCCCCCATCGTCGATGCATTCCTGACCGCGTATGCCCATGCCGGCAACCGCGATGGTGAAATCGCAAGGGCAGTCAAACCTTGCGCAATCCGTTGCGCTTTGCTTCGCGGCAGGGCGCGCACGAACTCACTCACGCTACCTGGTTTCTCTCCCTTTCGGAAAAAGCTGTGGACGATGTCTTGTTTCAGGAATTTGGCGAGATTGAACGGCTCCCGCTCGCACTTGCTCAATTGCAAGCCGTGCCGCTGACATATGGCATCGAAGGCTTCTTTCGTCCATCGGCCGATGTGGTTTGGTGGCATGTCTATGAGCGAGCCATGGGACTCCATGTAGTAAGTTCTGTTTTCATTTGGCACGGCGATAAAGGCAGAACCTTGCGCCTTCAAAAGATATTTCAATCGAGCAAAAACGTCGTCCACTTGGTCCATATGCTCGAAGACTTGAAACATGAAAATAAAGTCGAAGGACTCTTTCATAGAATCGAAGCTGTCCATCCGAAAATCGCCTGAATAGGTCTTAAAGCCTTTCGACGCCAGTACAGACCTCGCCGTTTCGTTGTAGTCGACCGCAGAGATGTCGGAAACATGGAAGAATTTATTCTTGATGCGATCGAGAAAATATCCGAACCCAGACCCCACTTCGAGGGCAGTTTTTCCGCCAGTCTTCAGGCCCGCGAGCTCTTCGATAGTCCTTGAATATTCCCATTTCATGGTCGGATAGGAAGGGTACGCCCAGGCTAAGTTATAAAATTCAACGCCGCCAGCGACGAAGGGATCTGCAAAACCGAATCCGCAATCTGCGCATTTGCGGATATCGCATGTGTTGCTGCCCCAGAGATCCGACAGGTGGCTTGTTAATTTTCGAGAGCGGTCGGGGTCCTGACGCGGATTGATGAAATGTCGAGAGGCCTCATCTGCTGTCACTTCGAACAATTTCGCGGTTGATACACTGGCACACGCCGGACAAATGGTCATCTCGCTTACCCCTAAAGGCCAGACCGAAGGAAAGCCGCCTTCGACGGTATATGATGCGCCCCAGCCCGCCCGCCGTCGCGCTCGACGATGCCGCCATGCTCAGAAGCTAAATCGTCTCAGGCTACGCAATCGACCCAGTCTCGGGCGGATCGCGAACACGTAAGTAAGAATGTGCTGGCTCGCTATTTTCATAACTGACGGGCGAAGAATTTGCATCGCATCTCGGATCGTCGCCCGCCAGGGTTGCTGGTGGAATCTGCTGGGAAGACGAGCAACCCGCAGCGCCCGTAACAGAGTCTCAGGGCAGGGAAGATGTTTACGATCCTCGATGAGGTTCCAGTTAAGCTCTTTGACGGCAAGCGTTACCTGATCGACCTCATCGAAACTCTTGGTTGTAGTGATGCTCGGGTGGTTCGTCGCGTCGTAGAAGATCAAGCCATCGTTTATCGCGACCATGTCTCCGTGGCAGGCCAGATCGACAAAGAACAGCTGGTCGACTCCAGCTGGGATTGAATTATGGGCGCGCATCAGGCAACCCGCGTGAATGACGTCGCGGTTGATCAAAAGCGTCGATGGGATGATCCCAAGGCTCCGCGTCGTGCGGACCAGATAGAGGTCCGTCAGGCATTGCTGGCTTGAGTAGACGGAAATTCGTTGCCGCCCCTGCGGTGGCAATCGGAATTTCATCCGATCGTCCTCAATTATATTGGCTGCACAGGTCATGAATGCAGCTGAGGGATGCTTGGTGGAAACCTCGGCAAAGGTCTTGAGTGCGCCCGGGGCGAGCCAGTCATCGTCATGGAGCAGCTTGATCCATTTTCCGGCGCAAGCGAGCATGGCATTGTTGGTATTCTCTACCTGACCGCGGCCCCGGCAGTTTTCGACAATTCGGATGCGAGGCTCGGTCCGCGCATACTCGGCCACGATTGCCCAGGTCGGTCCGTCCCGGCCCTCGTCGTCGCTGACGACCAACTCCCAACTGGAAAAATTCTGACTCAGAATGCTATCCATTGCCCGGCGGATCGTGTCCGGTCGGCGAAAGGTTGGGATTGCAACTGAAATGAAAGGGCGCAGTCGCGAAGCATCAGCGCGATGATGTTGGTCAACCACAGCGGTCGTTTGGAGCTGATCAAGCTGCGATTGTTTCATGGTGCTTTTCCCTCGAGATGATGACCTTGTTTTGGTATGGCAGCTCCCGCTGGTTTAATGGCATGGCTCAAAATATACAGAGAGGCCGCCGTTTTCAGTGCAAACCCGACGCCGCCGCCGGCCGCCATCAGATAAATGACCTTGAGTGGTTCCCAACCTGCCTCAGCACCGGCAAGAAGCGGACCAAACACCAGCGCCGTCCGCGCGCCGTCGACGAGAAGCCGTAGCTCCTGCCGGCGCAGGAGAGCTGGGACATCTTGAAGCGGCGTCGCCAACGCCTGCGCAGCCCCCATGAACGCCAGCGCGGTCATAATGTCTGCGGCGGGAACCCAGGGCGGGCCCAGCAGGGGGACGACAATATATGGCGCAGCCAGGCCAAGCGCCAATATTGGCAATGCAGTGAGGCAGGCTGAAAGCATCAAGAGGCCGCGTGCGGTGCCGAGCAGATGTCTGCGATCACTGTTTTTGTTCGCCTCGGAGACAAAAACATTGCTGAGCGGGGTGGCGATCAGCGTGACCGGCGCAGTCACCAGCCGCGCTGCCACTCCCAGGTAACCCGCAAAAGCGGCGCCAAACAGCGAACCAACAAGTATTGCGGGAAGATTGATAATGGCGAAACTCGCGAGAGCTGAGGGAATGTCAAATAACGGAAACTTGTATTCTCGCCTGGCGACGGCAAAGACGGTACGCCACGGCGCTCGGGCGACGCCGTGTAAGTCCTTCCAGCTCAGAATCCGAGAGCCGAGGAGTCCGATAAAAATGAATTGGCTCAGGATATGGGCATGTACCATCGACTCACCTCCGAAATGGGCGAGCCCAAAAATCAATTGCAGCAGGGCCATGGTCGCCGGCAAGATCAGCCGGCCGAGGGCGAAGTCTCGTAGCAGGCCTGCGCGCAGGCTCCAGCAGTTCATGGCTTCGACGAGACCTGCGCCCGCCATCCCAAGTGGAACGAGCCAGGCGAGGTGGCCGACCCGCGCTGGAGCGATGCTCGCCCACAGCAGTCCTGCCGCAAAGGCGAGGACACTCGTCACCGACACAGCCAGGAGAATGAGCTTAACAGTCACATACGCCCGCGCATTGTCCTTGACACCATAGAGAGAGGCCTCGAAACGCAGTGCTGCGATCGCGCCGAGGATGTTTACGATCGAAAGATAAATCGTGAAGATCCCGAAATCTGCCGGGGAATAGAGCCGGGCCAAAACGGGAATAGCGGCGACGAGAGTCAACTGACCGGCAATCGCCATGGCCGAAACGCCTCCTGCCGCGCGCAGAATACTGCCGATCGGGCTTGGAGGAACACGGGTGATTATTTTCTCGACCGTAGGAACCGTCCTGGATCTCAGAAAGTAGCTTTGGGACATGAGCTCGCGATTCCGAGGAGGCAAAATGCGGTTGACCGGAGCTTACGATGGGGCCTGAACGTCACCATCATCCATCTGAATGACATCGTTCGGCGGAGCGGCGATGTAGCGAATTCTTTGTGCTCCGGGCGGGGCACAACTGCAGCTCTGAAATTGAGACCGCTCGTTGGACTTGCCCGCGATGAACTGATTTCTGCGGGGATCGCGCGGGCATCGATGCTCGGGAATGTCGTCGTCACGTTATGCGGTACCAACTGGATCTTTTGACCAGACCAGCAGCCGCGACAAGGATGGCCGACGCGTGGATTCGTCGCTCCGACAAGGCGCGGATTACACGGTGGGCTTACACATGCATTAACGTTTGTTGCTGTGTGCTGGCTGCGATGTTCGTTCCATGAAAGTCCCGGTACCATTCGACAAAGCGTTGCACTCCGTCCTCGAGCGTTGTCGCCGGGGCGAAGCCGACAGCGTTACGAAGATCACTCACGTCGGCGCGAGTCTCCAGAACGTCGCCCGGTGGTAGAGGCACTTCCACGCGAATCGCCCGGCAGCCAAGGGCGGTCTCGATGAGCGAAATCAGCCGGTTAATCTCCTCCGGCCGGTCGTTGCCAATATTATAGACGCGGTACGGTGCAGAACTTGTGGCGGGATCTGCGGTAAGAAAATCCCAACCCGGGTCGGGTCGCGGCGGTGCAGCGAGTGCTCGAACCACCCCCTCAGCGACGTCGTCGATATAGGTGAAGTCTCGCCACACGCGGCCGGCATTGGCTACTTCGATTGGTTTCCCCTCGATAATCAAACGCGTGAACATGTAGACTGCCATGTCGGGCCTGCCCCAGGGGCCATAAACGGTGAAGAAGCGCAGTCCGGTCACGGGCAAGCAGAATAAATGACTGTATGAATGCGCCATGAATTCGTTTGAACGCTTGGTTGCGGCGTACAGACTGACAGGATGGTCTGCGCCGTGATGCTCAGAAAACGGTGTGGTTCGATTTGAGCCGTAGACGGAGCTCGACGAAGCGTAGACGAGATGACTAGCGCCGAAGTGCCGGCAGCCCTCAAGGACGTTGAGAAACGCCACTATGTTCGATTGCACATAGCAATGCGGGTCAGCAAGTGAATGACGCACGCCGGCCTGAGCCGCGAGATGGACAAAGTGTGAGGGGCGAAATTCTGAAAACAGCAACTGAACGCGGGCGGCATCCGCCAGGTCAATTCGCATCGAAGTGAAGCCCGGCTCGGCACAGAGACGTGCAAACCGCGCTTCCTTGAGTCGTGGATCGTAGTAGGGGGTGAAATTGTCGACGCCGATGACTTCGACACCCAGACGCAAAAGCCGCAAGGCGACGTGAAAACCAATGAAGCCTGCAGCACCGGTGACGACGATCGGTCCTATCGGGGCGAGTTCCTTCACGGCGCGGTCTGACCGGGATCGGGCGGTTTCCATATTTTCCGCAGAAAGAACGGAACCACCGTTTAAATCATGATCCAATTTTTTGCCCCTTCGACGTCACTCGACAGTGTCGAATTGCCTATTCCGAGATCCCGGCCAATTGTGCCGGGATGTTATGTGCCGGGGCGTCGGCGTCGGCACAGGTGAGCAGGCGCCGGCCACGCGCTGCGCAACGTGACCTGCCAAGCTAGGTTGGAACGGCCTCCAGCACCGGTCGACCAAGCCCCGTCGCATGTGGATGCCGCCAACTAGACCCCAACAACTGCGCGGCCCTTACGGCAGGACCGAAATACGCCCAAGAAGGGCCACCAGTTCCGCCTGGCGTTTTGTTTCGGTCTTGGCGAACAGCGAGGCAAGCTGGGAACGGATCGTGGTGCGGCTGAGACGCCAGCTGCGAGCGATCTCCAAAGGTGCGTCGCCCTGGGCCAAGCGCAAGGCGAGGTGCGTTTCTGCGCTCGTCAAGCCAAACATTCTTTGCAGCGTCCGAGGATTTGGCCCCGACCTGTTGTCGCGATCCAGCAGCGCCACAATGCTTGTTCCGTCGGGAGCGATAACGCCGTTCTCGTTCAGTATCACCGGTCGGTCGCCCCTGCTGCGGATCACTACCCAAGACAATGAGCCCGGCAGGAATTGGCCCGGAACATTCGCGATCAGCCGCCTTAGGGCGGCCGTAAGTCCGCTCGCCGTGTCGGCCGCTTCGCCCTGGCGCTCAAGCGTGGTTTGGGCGGCTGCGTTCCACTCGACTACTTTTCTTTCGCGATTCAACACGAGATAGCCACAGCCAATGCGATCAAGCACGCCGGTTATGGATTCCAGACTGCGGCCTTTTGGTTCGCCGAACCTTGCGCCCAATGGATCCGATGCGCGATCGGGAAGGTGACCAGAAGAGGGCCGCGTATTCCGCGCTTCAAAATCATACTTGGTCCTCGTAACAATATACCGATTGTTCGAAGAAGCATCGACCTGTCTATCGATCAGATTCATTTTCTACCCCTAACCCAAAGTTTCACACGCCCGAAATAAGTATTCGGGATTCATGTAGTCTTCTATGTGTAGCTAGTCTTCTATGTGTAGCTGGATTATAGTCTTCTATGCGCTGACGGATAATACGTTCATCATCACCTTGAAAACTTAATATGATCCGACAGTTCTAAGGCAGCTCTTAGGCCCCGCTGCGTCCGATAAAATGCGCGCTATGATAGCGGGATGGCAATCCGGCAGTGGTACTAAGCTGTACGTTTTTTGCTCTAGTCTCGACGGGCTAGTCAGAAGGTTGTAGTCTGTGTCCATGAGCTCGCAGTCGCGCAGGTCGAATTCGAACCCGTCGGGCAGATTGCTAACTCATATTGCGTCTGCATCGGTGTTAGCTGCCACACTGATATTTGAAATAAAATCGTCAGCCTATATTGGGCAAGGCGCAAGTTTTCTGGAATTTATTCCTGCTATTATTATTATCGCTTATCTCGAAGACCGCGTACCTGCGCTCGCTGCGACCATTCTGATGGTTGCTGTCGGGCTGTGGGCACGAGGACACGATCAGATTTCAAGTGGAGACTGGGCACGCGCAATCCTGCTTCTGGTTTCGGGTGGCGTGATTGCCATGACCTTCCATCGTCTGCGGCAGGACTTGCGTGAGTTGCTGGAAGTCGCGGAGGCCAGGCTCGCTGCCGTCGAGGCGACCGAAAGCCGCTATCGTTGGGCCTTCGAACGTGCTGCCATGGGATTCGCGAACACCAACAAGAAAGGTGAGTTGCTGCAGTCCAACAGACGCCTTTGTGAGATGACCGGGTACAGGGAGGAGGAGCTTGCCCAATTACAGCTTGATACGCTCGCCCATCCGAACGACCGGGATACCTTGGCGCAATTGCTGGCGAGGCTGGGCAATGACATTTCTTCGTTCGTTTCGGAGGTGCGTCTGTCACGAAAGGACGGTACGGCATTCTGGGCCAGGCTAACGCTTTCTTCGTCCGTGCCCGAGGGTGGCCTCTCGGAGAGCATCTTCGTGGTGGTCGACGATATTTCGGAACGACGCGCTGTTCACGAAGCGCTTCGGGCCCAGAAGGAATGGCTGGACCTCGCTCTGTCTGCTGGACGCTTGGCCACGTGGCGCATAGACCTTAAAGACGGGATAGTCACGGGCTCTGACACGTTCTGGGACATTCTCGGCCTGGCCCAGGCCAATAGCCGCAGTTTGGAGGAGCTGTCAGCTGTCGTTCATCCGGCGGACTGGCCGAAGCTGGCGGCATCGAGAAAGGCCGCACCATCGGTCACGAATTACGATGTCGAGATACGCGTCCGCCGACCGGACGGACATATCCGCTGGGTTGCGCTGCGCGGAAGGGAGGAAAGACATGATGATGGTGGACAGCGGCTTGGAGTGGCCGCCGACCTGAGCGAGAGACGACAAACCACGCTGCTGCGCGCCGCGGCAAAGAAGCGGGAGCGCATTATGCTCGAACAACGCCACAGGTTCGGCAACGTTTTCGCGGTGATCACTGCGCTCGTGAAAATGGTCGATGCTCCTGGAAACAATGTTGCCAAATACAAGGAAATGCTGATCGACCGGATACGCGCGCTTGAGGCAACCCATCTGCTTCTTTCACGCAACGGCAGCGTATCGGGGACGCTAAACGATCTCGTTGCTCAAGAATTGCAACCATATATGGGAACACGCGCCATATCGGTCGGCGGTCCTTCCGTGACGATGTCGGGAGGCGCCGCCGAGAGTTTTGCGATGATCGTTCACGAGCTTGCCACCAATTCCATGAAGTATGGAGCGCTTGGCGATCCAAAAGGCCGGATCGACGTAAGCTGGACGTTCGCACCTGAAGACACAGGCAGCGAGATCGGGTTCGAGTGGGTGGAATCGGGGCGGCGGCGGACCTCGAGCGTAGTCCGTCATGGCTTCGGTTCCATGATAATCGGAGTGGATGGAGCGCCGCTTGTCGGTCACTCTCCCAGGCTGGAAATATCGGACCAAGGGTTACGGTATTCGCTGCGGCTGTCACGCAAGGAAATCGGATTGTAGTGCAGTGCTCCAATCGGAAAGCAGATATCTAAAGGCGGGTCGCGCTGAGCGGCCTTTGAGATGCGCAGGGTTCCTTCCAAGAATGTCGTCGGCCCAAAGCTGCGCCGCGGCTTTGGGATATGCAGTAAAATGCATGAGGAGTCTTGCGACGCCGTTTGCACGTCCAAAAGGACGCGCGGCGCTCTAGCTGGCATGTCTCGAAAGCCAAGTCTTCAGCATAACGGCAGCCTCGGTCCGATTGCGTACCCCCAATTCACGCAGAACCGCAGCAGCGTGGATTTTCGTGGTCGCCTCCGCGATTTCCAGATCGCGCGCAATTTCCTTGTTTGAATAGCCTTCCGCCATCAGCTTGAGGACTTCCTTTTGCCTCGAAGTCAGCCTGCCAAGGTTGACGCCAGCGGTACGCCTCTGTGGGCCTTTGTCGTCGGAATGGGTATGCGCGTGGGTTGTTTGCGTCGCTCCCGGGCGTGACAGAAGTGCAGGAACATAGATGCGGCCGGAGAGGATTTCATTGACGGCCAAAACAACCTCTTCGTCCGTCTGCGATTTTACGATGTAGCCGTGAAGCCCGATCGACAGAGCTGTGAGTATTTCCGAGCGTGAATCGTTTCCGGAAACGATCGCAAATCGCGTGTCCGGATAGGCAGACAGGATCCCGCCGAGCACTTCTTGATTGAACAGGCCCGGCATATTCAGATCCAGGATCGCAAGATCCACGAACGACTGCTCTGCCAGCAAACTGAGCACCGCGTCGAAACAGGACGCTTCAAAGATCTCCACACCTGGAATGCCTGCGGTCAGTGCCAATCGCAAGCCGCGACGATACAAGCCGTGATCGTCGGCGATGACGATTCGATACATTGAACTACCCCAACGCCTATCTGAATGGATTGAACGGTAATGGCCTGAAAATCGTGGCCATCCACTCGTCGATTCATCCAGCCGACGCTGCGGCACCCCCAACACCGCAAACGCCAGATTTCTAATATAATCTTAAATGACGGGAAACGCTCCTCTTTTTTTGCCCCTTGTGAGCGAAACCCGCCGAACGTCGTCGAACATACGTTCTGACCTTTTGGACAGCTGACAGACCGGCCGGTCGTTCAGCAGTGCTATAGGCCTAAAGATATAGAACAGCAAAACGGCTGAATTGTTACCATTCGAATGCACGACGACATCCACCCTGACGGCCACATACCATCCAGATGCAATGTCCGGATCAGGGGACAGTGGAGTAATCTCACCGGTCTTCTACGGGAAATCTCACCGGTTCTTCTGAGGGGACAAGAACGCGTTTCCCGGGTGCTGACCAGGGCAGGATAGCCGGCCCGTGACGATGGCGTTCAGGCCGAATGAACAAGGGAGGACCAGGATGAAAGCGGTTATTCAATGTGGAGGAATGGGAACACGCCTCCGCCCGTTCACTTCGGTCTTGCCGAAGCCGCTCATGCCGATCGGCGCACGGCCGGTTCTCGAGATGCTTCTGAAATGGTTGCGACGCAACGGCATTCAGGAAGTTTATATTACAACCGGGTATCTCGGCCACTTGATCCGCACCGTGTGTGGAGATGGCTCGCAGTGGAACCTGAAAATTCGATATACGCAGGAGATGGAGCCGCTTGGCACCATCGGGCCACTGTCTTTGATCAGGGATGAACTGACGGAGCCATTCATCGTTCTCAATGGCGATGTCCTCACGGATCTAAGCCTCAGTCGATTTGTAGCAGCGCACCGTAAGCACACCGATCCAGTGACAATCGCAACAGCCTGTCGCCTGATCAAGATGGATTTCGGCGTCATCGACGAAGTCGACAATACCGTGCAGGTCTTTCGCGAGAAGCCGACGCTTTCGCATCTGGTCAGCATGGGAATTTACTGCATGAACCCGGATGTTCTGCAGTTTATCCCATCCGGCATACCCTTTGGGTTCGACGACCTGATGCTGCAGATGATGCAGAACGGCACAACCGTGCACGTGTACAAGCATGAGGGTCTCTGGCTCGATATCGGGCGCGTCGACGATTTTCAGAACGCACAGACCATTTCCTGGGAAGACCAGTCGGCCTCGATCGAGGTCACTGCGACGGCTGCATGATGATGATGATGAAGTCACGAGCCCGGTTCCCACAGTTATCAGTCTAGGAGGTTGTGATGCTCTTGGTCAGTGCCCCGATCTTGGGTGTGCCGGAGAAGACTGCTTTGACCAGGGTCATCGACAGCGGCTGGCTGACCATGGGGGAGCAGGTACGAGCCTTCGAACAAGCTTTTGCCGACGTTCATGATGCGGAGGATTGCGTCGCGGTCAGTTCTTGCACCGCAGCGCTTCATCTCATTTTGCACGCACTTGGCATCGGACCGGGCGACGAGGTGCTGGTGCCATCCTTGACGTTCGTGGCGACCGCAAATGCGGTCCTCTATGTCGGTGCGACGCCGGTTTTCGTCGACATCGAGTCAGCCGACGTGCCGCTGATGTCGATCGTGGAAGCCGAAGCGAAATGCACGGCCCGCACCAAGGCAATCATTCTCGTTCATTTCGCCGGCTACCTCGCCGATCGGGAACAATGGCAGAGGTTCGCCCGTGCCCGGGGGCTACACATCGTCGAGGACGCCGCGCATGCGCCGGGCTTGAAGGAGGTGGGGACATTTGGTGCCGCGGCCGCCTTCAGCTTCTACGGCAACAAGAACATGACCACGGCGGAAGGCGGGGCTGTGATCGCCAGGGATGCCGGTCTGCTCGAGACAATCCGCCAGGCGCGTGGACATGGGATGACCACCGGGACACGTCAAAGGCTGAACAGCCGCACCCCTCAGTATGATGTCACCATGCTCGGATTCAACTATCGCATGGATGAATTGCGGGCTGCGATCGGACTGGTCCAGCTGCAAAATCTGCAGGAGTGGAATGAGATCAGGCGTATCCTGGTCATGCTGTATCGTCGTCTCATAGCGAAGCATTGCCCAGCCGTGACCATCCCGTTCCACGAGCCGCGGACGTCGGCCTACCACATCATGCCTATCCTTTTGCCACGTTACGCCGACAGGCAAGACGTCATCGACGCACTGCGCGGGCAAGGGATACAAACCACTATCCACTACCCGCCGGTGCACCAGATGACGCTCTATCGTGAGCTCATTCCCGGTACTCACTTACCGCGCACTGAAGATTTCGCCCAGCGCGAACTGACTGTACCGCTGCATCCGCAGATCACCGCACCTTTGGTCGAAACGGTGGTGGTCGCTCTTGCCGCGGCGGTCAATAACTGCGCTCAGACAGGAACAGCCGCATGAATGCCCTGGACCTAGCCATTCACAGGCCTAACGGCTCGAGCGCCGCCCATGGGTCTGCGAGACGAGCAATCGATCTCGTCATTGCTGCAGCCGCGGCGATCGTCTTCGCCCCGCTGATGCTGCTGATTGCCGTAGCGCTGCTGCTGGAAGGCGGTCGGCCCATCTTCTTCACACAGACCCGCGTCGGGGCCGGTGCTCGCCCATTCCGCATGTACAAGTTTCGCAAGTTCAGCGTGCAATGTGACCCCGGTGGCTTGGCTCTGACCATGGCCGATGACAGCCGCATGACGCCGATAGGACGGTTCCTCGCGGTCACCAAGTTCGACGAACTGCCACAGCTTTGGAACGTCTTCAGAGGCGAGATGGCAATCATCGGGCCACGCCCGGAGAGCCTTGCCTTCGCCGATTGTTTTCGCGGGGGCTTCGAAGACATTTTACAATACAAGCCAGGCTTGCTGGGTCCAGCCCAGGTTCTCTTCCGGCATGAAGCCCGTTTCTATCCGCGATCGATGGACCCGCTACTGTTCTATCGCCAGGTTCTGTTTCCTGCCAAAGCCAGGCTCGACCTTTCCTATTATCCGCAGCGCACGATCGGGTCCGATGTTGTGTGGATGGTGCGCGGCTTGCTGGCGGTGCTTGGGGTGGTTTCGCCGTCGCCGATCGGAACTTGAGAGCAGGTGGAACACCCGCACTCTCGTGGATTTGCAAAGTCAGTGCCTCACGTCATAGGGGGAACGCTTGGGTCATGGCATACAAGGGCAGGAAAGTTCTGGTTACCGGTGCCGACGGATTCATCGGGTCGCATCTCACCGAAGCACTCGTCCGTAGCGGCGCGGACGTCACTGCGCTGGCTCTCTACAATTCCTTCGACAGCCACGGCTGGCTGGACGATTTGCCGGACACCATTCGAAGCCAGTTGAACCTCATCCGCGGCGATGTTCGTGACAGCGCCTTCCTTAACCGGATCGTGCGTGGCCAGGCGGTCGTGTTTCATCTCGCCGCACTGATAGCTATCCCATATTCGTACGCCGCGGCCCAGTCCTATGTAGAAACGAACATCCTGGGCACGGTCAACGTCCTCGAAGCGGCGCGCCAATGGGATACGGAGCGTGTGGTGCACACCTCGACAAGCGAGGTTTATGGCACCGCGCTGACAATGCCTATCAGCGAATCGCACCCGTTGCAGGGACAGTCACCATATTCGGCATCCAAGATCGGCGCGGACATGATGGCGGAGTCCTACGCCAGATCGTTCGACATCCCTGTGGTTATCATGCGGCCCTTCAATACGTACGGCCCGCGCCAGAGTGAGCGGGCCATAGTACCGACCATTATACGCCAGGCTCTCGACAAGAAATGCCCGGCGATCATGGTGGGAGACACAAGCCCGATCCGCGATCTTACTTTCGTGGAAGACACCGCGGCGGCGTTTTTGACCGCAGGTTCCGCCGAGCTCGAATTTGGCCATGCCTACAATGCCGGAAGCCAGCGCGCCGTGACGATCTCGGACATATTGGATCTGGTGATCGAGTTGAGTGGCTGCAAGAAACCAATCCACCGGGACGAGCGCCGCCTGCGGCCGCAGAATTCCGAGGTGCGTGCCTTGCTGGCCGATTCTTCGCTCCTCGAAAGCAAGACTGGATGGCGTGCCCAGACCAGCCTGCGCGAAGGCCTGGAGCGGACCATCGGATGGTGGCAAGGGCGCCTCAGCGAAGGCCGGGTGCGAAACGAGATGGGCTACATGACATGAGCTTTCGCCCGGGAGGATTGGCTCTGTTGATTGCGGCTGCCTTGTCGTTGGATTTGACCGTGGCAGGCAGTCGGCAAAGCAGCGCGTCGAGACAATTTGTTGCGCCAGTGACGATGGACTTGCCCGATTACCTCCAACCCGCGACCGACCCAGCCTTCGGGACAATTTTCATGCGCATTACCAAGCCTGGGGCCCTTGGGAATGGAGTCGTATGCGAGAAAAAATTCTGCAGCCACCGTTATTCCAGCGCCCAGGCCTGGAATTCGGACCAGACTCTCCTCGTCATCACCAACGGCTGCAATGGCATGTGCTTTTTCGACGGGCAGACCTATGTCCCGCTCTTCCGTCGTGCTCGATCGGCTGAATGCGAATGGCATCCGCAAAATGCCGATCTGATGATCTGCGTTCAGGACCGGAAAATTTCGACCTGGGCGCCGCGGACCAATCGCGAAGACGTCCTGTTCGTTTCACCGAATTATCGTGATCTTCAGTTCGGGCCGTCCAAAGGAAATCCCAGCCGTGACGGCGATCGCATAGCAGTGCGCGCAATCCGTGGGGATGGCGCGATGGTTGTATTTGCCTATGATCTCAAGCAGCGCCGGAAATTTCCGGACATCGATCTTGCTCAGCTTGCCGGAACCGTCAGCGCCTGCTCGATCTCCCCGCTCGGAGCGAACATCCTGTGCTTTCAGAATGTGAACGAGGACACAGAGCAGCGGGCTATTTTCTCCGTCGACGGGACGTTGCGGCAGAGGTGGACTGACCATCATCGCCCCGGCCATGGCGATATGACGGTGGATAAAGATGGCAGCGAAGTTTTCGTGGGCATCAGCAAGTCCGACCCTGACAAATATCACGTCATCAAAAGGAGGCTGGCCGACGGAAAGGTCACCTCACTTATGAAGTTTGGCGAAGCCGAGCATGCATCCCTGCGGGCATTGGACAGGCGCGGTTGGGTGTTCGTAAGCTATGGCGGCAAGCCGGAAGAGATATCTGCCAATCCCGACTGGGCGCCATATGCGCGAGAGGTGATCGCGCTTCGCCTCGACGGCAGCGGGGAGGTTCGACGCGTCACGCAAACTCACAACGTCCCGTCCGATTACTGGAGCGAGACCCATGCCTCGCCATCCCCGGACGGCTCACAGGTAATCTGGTCGAGCAACTGGGGCGTGCCTGGCGGGCCGGTCTACGAATTCGTCACCCGTCTCGATTGGCCGGAAGAGCCGCGGTCGAACCAGAAGGAGATTGCCGCCAATGGTCCTCGTTGATCGAATGCTTCTTGTCGTGTTCGGTATGCTGGCTGCCATGAATACGGCTGCTGCAGCGGAACCGCGGGTCGCCTATCGACTTTCTGCCGGCGACACCGTCGAGATTGGAATTGCCTCCATCCCGGAGCGAACGCAACGTGCGGTGGTCCAGATGGACGGCACGATCGCGCTTCCCGAAGTCGGGATGGTTTCGGTGGGGGGCTTAACTCCGGCTGAACTGCAAACGCGCATGCAGACGATCTTGCCGACCAAGATATTCCACCAGCGTCTGCCTGATGGGCGGGAGCAAATGATCGTCATCAAGCCGACAGACGTGACCGCCGTGGTTGCGGAGTACAGGCCGATCTATGTGACCGGCGACGTGCTCACTCCCGGACAGCAGGCCTACCGCCCGCTGATGACCGTGCGGCAGGCGATTGCCGTGTCAGGCGGGTTCAGCCTTTTGCGGTCCCGGGCAAACCAGGTTGGCCCGGATCCGGTGGATCTGCGGCGCGATTACGAGTCGCTTTGGGGGGAATATACGAGAGATTATTTTCATAGCGCCCGCATCCGCGCCGAACTTCAGGACAAACCGACTTTCGACATGCAGCCACCACAAGGATCTCCCTTGCCGGCAAGTTTTGCGTCGGCGATCGCGCAGGCTGAAGCGGAAGGGCTGAAGCTCTCGTTGGACAACTTCCGGCAAGAGCAGGGCTTTCTCGAAAAAAGTGGCAAGGATGCTGCTGCACAAACCGAGACCCTGCTCAAGCGCGAGCAGGCCGAAGCGGATGGAGTGAAGGCGGACGAAGACGAGCTGGCGCGCGTAAGGAAAGCGTTTGAGTCCGGAAATCTAACCAATACCCGGCTTGCCGATGTCCGGCGCGCTTTGGTTCTTTCTTCCAGCCGGGCACTCGAAACGTCGGTTGAGCTTATGAGAGCACGACGTCAGCAGGACGATTTTACCAGACAGCACGAACGCAATGTCAACCAAAGAAGAATGGGTCTGCTGACTGAGTTGAAGGATACCAACGTGCGTCTTGCCGACGTTGGCGCAAGACTTCGCGCCGCCAGCCAGAAGTTGCAGCCCACGGGAGCGGCCGCTCTGCCGTTGCCGGTTGCCGGCGAAACGATCCAGGCCGAGGTCACGATCATTCGCAAGGTCGGCGAAGAATGGCGAAAACAGCTTGCCCAAGAAGACACCGAGGTCATGCCGGGAGACACGATCGAGGTCAGATTCAGCAGCGCTCTCGAAAATGCAGCGACCCGATAGATCGGCTGCGCCCCGATCCAATCGGCCGCCGCACTGTCGGTTGAGTGTGGCAACCGCTTTACTGCCTGAAAGCTCTGGAAAACTGGTCGGTGAGGGGCTTCATCAAGTAGGACCAGACACTGCGCTCGTCGGTTCTTATGTGGACTTCGGCGGGCATGCCCGGTTTGAGTATTTTCTCTCCTGTCAGGCACGTCGCTTCATTCTCGACGTCGATGCGCGCTGAAAAAAAGGAAAGCTGGCGTTGCTGATCCTTGATCAGATCCGCTGAGACGCGCTTGACCGAGCCTTCGCAAGCAGGTGTGGTGCCGGCGTCGAACGCTGGAAAGCGGATCGACACCTGCTGTCCGGGATGAATCTCGTCGATACGCGACGGAGGAATGGAAGCGTCGACGACAAGGTTGTCGGAATCGGGCACAATCATCATGAGCACCTCTCCTGCGCCAATCACGCCTCCTACGGTGTGGACCGAGGATTCTTGTACTGTGCCCGATTGCGGGGCACGAATGTCTGTCCTGCTGAGTTCGTCTTCGGCCACCACCTTGCGCTCACTGAGCTCGGTCTGCTTGGCTTCCGTTTCGCGAAGTTCGTTGGTCACGTCGCTCCGCATTTGTTCGTCGAGCTGAAGCACCTGCAGGTCCGTTTCACTGATGTGAGCTTGGACCTCTGCTATCGCTGCGACAAGGCGTCCCGATTCGCCGCGAGCCCGGGTCTTATCCAGGCTGACATTGCTCAACCTCTCCTTGGACACCAACTTCTTTGCGTAGAGAGATTCGACATCCGCAAGGTTCTTGGTCAGCAGATCCAGAGACTCGTCCGTTGCAGACTGCTGCGATTTGAGGCCATCGATCTGACGTTCCAGCTGCTTCGCGCGGCTTTGTAATTGTGCCTTCTGGCCAGCCAGCGCCGCAGCACGGCTTTCAAACAAGGCACGCTCGCCACTGACAAGTGCCGTCACTTGCGGGTCGCCCATTTGAGCGCGAAGGTCGGGCGGGATCTGCATTTCCGGCAGACCCTGGCGCTCGGCCTCCAGTCGGGCCAGACGAATGGTGGCGCGATTGAGGTCCTCGGTGATTATCTGCAGGTTTGCTCGGGTCAATGTGTTGTCCAGCCTGACCAACACATCGCCGGCCTTCACATGATCGCCGTCCTGCGCGAAGATTCCGCCGATGGTGCCGCCGGTTTGATGCTGGACTTTTTTAATGTTGCTTTCGACCACCACGGTTGCGGGCGCAATCACCGCGCCGGCAATCTTGGTCAATCCCAACCAGAGCCCTCCGCCAAAGATCAACAGCAAGCTGGTTGCCAGGCCCAAGAGCAGATTGGCCCGGATGCCATCCGGCTCTGGCTTCGTCTCCAACGAACGGCCTTCGCCACCGGCTGCGACGTATGACACGGCAACAGCAGAGCGATACCTCGCATATGCCCGACTGCACCTTTGTGCGGCGGAACGACAATGTGCTGCTAGGCTCCGGACCAGAGTACCCCAGGGTAGATTGGCTCGAATCCCATCCGGCTGCGGCTTCTGCCCGGTCGGTTGGCCTTCGCCGCCAACCACAGCATATGACGACATGGTCACGTTAGACACTAAGCAATACCTCACGCATGTCCGCTTGCACCGTGCTGCAGCGGAACGACAATGTTTGGCTTGTCCGGGCGCGGGAAGGGCCGGACCACATTTGCCAGAACGTCTTCGCGCGAGCCGAACGAATGGAGCATCCCGTTCGACAGGACGAGTACCTGATCGATGTTGACGAGAGCGGAGGGGCGATGCGCAACGACGATCACGATACCGCCGCGCTGACGCACTGCCAGGATTGCGCCGGCCAAAGCAGCATCACCGTCTGCATCCAGATTGGAATTTGGTTCGTCAAGAACGACGAGGAATGGATCGCCGTAAAGTGCCCTGGCAAGCCCGACGAGCTGCCTCTGGCCAGCCGAAAGGGCCGCGCCGCCCTCTCCGATGCGTGTTTGAAAACCCTGCGGAAGACGCATGATCATCTTGTCCACGCCCGCAGCCTTGGCAGCTGCCAGCACGCCTTTTGCGTCACTTTTACCGCCGAACCTCGAAATGTTGTCGGCGATCGTCCCGTCGAACAGCTCAACGTCCTGCGGCAGGTAGCCAATATGGATGCCGAGCAGTTCTGAGTTCCACTGATCGAGCGAGGCGCCGTCCAATCTTACCGTGCCACGAAGCGGCTTCCATGCCCCGACCAAAGCGCGCACGAGCGTGGTCTTGCCGGAGCCGCTCGGGCCGACGACCGCCAACCCTGCGCCTCTCGCCAAGCGGAAGCTTACATTGAAGATGGTGGGCTTCTGCAGGCTTGGTGGCGCGACGGTCAATTCCTCGACCGCAAGCTCAGCCTTCGGGCCGGGCAGTTCCATTGGCTCTTGCTGGCTATCAAAAGCATCCAGGGCTGCCGCCAGTTCGGAATAGCTTTTGCGGGTTGCCAGAAACCCTCTCCAGTTTGCGATCGCCACATCGACCGGTGCCAGCGAGCGGCCCAGCAATATGGACGATGCAATGATCACGCCGGGCGAGGCCTCGCCGCCGATCACAAGGTAGGCACCAAGCCCTAGCACACATGATTGCAGGGCCATTCGGAGCGTCTTCGACAGTGAGCTTGCTGCGCCGACGACGTCGGAGAGCCGTTCCTGGTTCTTCAGATAAAGATGACTGACCTCGTTCCAGCGCCGGCTAAGCGGGGCGGAAAGACCCATCGCCTGAACAACCTCTGCGTTGCGGCGGCCGGAGTCGGCCAGAAGCCGCTGCGCTACGAGTGTCTCAGATGCACGAGCCGCAGGTTTGCGGCCGATGATCTCGGCAACCACCGTCAAAAACACAACGGCACATGCGCCGAGCGTTGCCAGCACGCCAAGCGCGGGGTGCAGCAGATAGATGACCCCCATATAAAATGGTATCCAGGGAGCGTCGAACAAGACTGTCGGCCCGAGCCCGGAAAGAAAGCCACGTAGCTGGTCCAGATCACGAAGCGGGTGTACCCGGTTCGCATCCGGCCCGGCGACGAGGGGCAGGGAAAGCGAGGCTGCAAACGCTTTTTGCTGCAGATTTCTATGCAGGCGGCTGCCGATGCGGACCAACAGGCGAAGCCTCACGAAATCGAGGAGCCCATAGGCCGCGTAAAGTCCCAGCATCCCGACTGTAAATCCGATAAGAGTCGGCACGCTCTGCGAAGGCAGCACGCGGTCATAGACCTGGAGCATGTAGACGGAGCCGGTCAAGGCGAGGATATTTATCAATGCCGAGAAAACGCCTACGCCGACGAGGCCGTGCACACAGCCGAACATTGCGGAGCGGAGATCGAGCGAGCGCCCTTTGGTCGACTTCATGATGTGCGCTCGTTGACGCGAAATTGCCGCGCAATCTCGTCGATTCTTTCGATGAGGGACAAACTTTAACCTTCCGGGAAGCAGCAGCCCCGCCCCGCTGCTGAACATTACGAATTGCTTACATACGTGCCTTCTTTGATTAAAATGTAGCAAAATCGTGACGCCAGGCTGAGAATTCGGCAACTGGCTCGCCAGGCTGGGGATAACCGGGTCAGGTAAGGAGATATTCCTAATCATGACACCCGGCAGAAGCTTATGATCATCTTTGTAGCATCAAGGCTTCAAAGCGTCTGGCGACGGATGGGTTTTGATTTTGTCGATCGAGAGTTAAACGGTTTTGAGATACACTTCATTGGTACGTCGGCCACCAACGCCGGCTAAATCGGGGAGGCGAGTGTCGTGAGCGAAGAGATCAATGTTGCCGATGCCTACGGCAGGGGGCGCAGCACCTTCATGGGATTGCAGTTGCTGGTCTCGCCCGGTGCGCTTGTTCCTCGGCCGGAAACGGAACTGCTCGGCAAGACCGCTCTCGATGTCCTGAGCCAACTAAACCTGTCGGTGCCTCGCGTTGTCGACATGTGCTGTGGGGCGGGCAATCTGGCGTGCGCCATCGCGCACCACGCTCCCACCGCGCGCGTGTGGGCAAGCGATCTTACCGACGGATGCGTGGAGGTCGCGCGCCGCAACGTCACCCATTTTGAAATCGAGGACCGGGTAACGGTGCTTCAGGGCGACTTGTTCAGCGCCTTCTCAGGCTTGGAGCTCGACGGCACGATCGACGTGATCGTTTGCAACCCGCCCTACATTTCGGCAAAACGGCTCGAGGGCGACCGTTCGCATCTGGTCGAGCTCGAGCCGCGTGAAGCATTCGCAGCCGGCCCCTACGGCCTGAGCATCCACATGCGGGTGCTCAAGGAGGCGCCGCGCTATTTGCGGCGCGGAGGCATCCTGCTTTTCGAGGTGGGGCTTGGCCAGGACCGGCAGGTCATGAGTTTGCTCGAGCGTTCCAAGGCCTATGAGAGTATCCGGGCAGTCACCAACCAGGCCGGTGAGGGCAGGGTGGTTGTGGGACACACGAGGGCGCATGCGTAAGCATCGCAGCCGCGGCAGGTATACGCGCTGTCGCGGCTAGAGACGGCCGGGAAGTTGAAACAGAGTTGCGCGAGATTTCGGAAATCAGTTTCTTTTGCGTCAGTTTCTCTTGCGCATGACGTATTGCGCAATTCCCTCGATGGAATCGAGATTCTCCGGCAGCAACTCGCTGTCTTCGACCGTGATGCCGAAGGTCTCCTCAATGAAGCCGATAACCTCGAGCACGCCCGTCGAGTCCACGATGCCCTGGTCGAGGAGCGAGGTGTCGCTCTCCAGGCTCTCGGGATCGGCTATATAGAAATTCGAAGCCAGGAAAGCGCGAATTTGTTCGCTGCAGGTATCGGTTCTATCCTTGGTAGATAACATTGATTTCGCCTCCGGTACAAAAGATGAATGCTGATCAACTTCGCCCTGGTACCGACTCATGACAGGGCCGTTTTTTTGAGCTTACCCGTGTCGGTCATCGGCAGACTGGGTACGATGACGATGGACTTCGGAACCATGAAGTTTTCCAGCCGTCTCTGGCACTCTTTCTGCAACTGCTTTTCACCGATCATGCTTCCCTGCTCCATCACGACAAATGCCTTCACTGCTTGCCCGAGCAGCTCGTCCGGAACGCCGATGACCGCGGCTTCCCGTACGCCCGCAATGTTCATCAACACGTTTTCCACCTCCTTCGGCGCTATCTTCTCTCCGCGCGATTTTATGATCTCGTCGCCGCGACCGACGAAGTAGAGGTACCCCTCGGCGTCCATCCGGCAGTAGTCGCCGGTGTATAGGACCTGCTCACCCGGCAGCGGGCCGGGCTTGAGCTTCCTGGCTGTCGCCTCCGGCTTGCCCCAATAGCCCTTCATCACCGTCGCTCCGCGGATGACGAGCTGACCAACGATGCCGGGGCCGACCCGCCTGTCATGCTCGTCGACAATCCACATTTCCGTATTGGGGATGGCGATCCCGACGCTCGACGGCTTTCGCTCCAGATCCTCCGGCGGCAGGTAGGTGCAGCGCTTGCATTCGGTAAGGCCGTACATCGAATAGATGCGGGCGCCAGAAAACAGCTCCTGCAGCAGGAGAATGTGCTTGAGCGGCAGGGCGGCCGCAGTGTTCGTGACGTAGCGAATACTCGAAAAATCCTGATCCCTGAGAGACCTGAGCTCCCCGAGTGCGGCGAAGATGGTCGGTACGCCGGGAAAACCCGTCACCCTTTCTTGCTTGATTAGCCCAAGGATCTGCGCCGGGAAGGCGAATGAGCGCTCAAGCACCAGCCGGGCGCCCGCGCCGAATGCCATGATCATCTGGTAAAGACCGTAGTCGAAGGCGAGCGGCAGGACATCGAGGATCACCTCGTCTTCGGCAAGCGCCAGGTATGAGGAAATCGAGGCGCACGCGGCGATCATGTTTCGATGCGTCAGCATCACGCCCTTGGGCTCGCCCGTCGAGCCGGACGTATAAATGATCGCAGCGAGATCGATGTCGATGCAGCGGCGCCAGGGCGGCGTGCTGCGGGCTGCCGCGACCGCGGCGTCCCAGCGCACAGCATGCGGCAATTCTTGCAGGTCGCTGTGTTCGATCGGCCCGGAGACGATCATGCGGCGCAACGATGGGCAATTCCGCGCCGGCTCCCTGAAAATCGAGTGCAGGTGTTTGTCGGTGATCAGTGCCGTCGGGCGGCAATCGTTGAGCAGATAATCAAGCTTGTCGCTTTTGGTGAGCGGATTGACGATGCACACCACGGCGTTGGCCTTGAGCACCGCCCAGAACGCAACGACGGCCTCGACAGTGTTGTCGGCGAAGACCACCACGCGATCGCCACGCGCAATTCCGGCATCGGTCAAATGGTGCGCTATGGCGTTCGAACGCATATCGAGATCGCCATAAGTGACGCGTTGATTGCCGCACACCAGGGCCACCTTCTCGCCGAGCCGGCTGGCAGAGTGGGTGAGATAGTCGTGCAGGAGCGGTACGGCGCCATGCATCATGCGAGCACCTCTTCGCGGTGTTCGCGGTCGATATCGATGCTGAGCTTGAGCGTGCGGGCCCCACTTGGACGGCTCGCGATAAATTGCCGATGGAGAAGCTGCGTCGACAGCACTCCGACCAGCGCCATATTGTCGGAGTTGGACAGGTCGCCGCCGCCGGCGCTGGCCTGGCACTTGCTCAGGAGCCGGGTAACCGACTTGGGATCGAAGACGTTCGCTTCGCGCAGCGCCGCCTCCGAAAGTGCTTCGCGAATGTAGGCCGGAGCGCCATCTGCGACAAAGCAAAGCGCGTTGGGAGCCCGGTAAGGCTGCTTCTTGCGGGTGACGATTTCCGACGGCACGATCGGTTGCGCTACGCGCTTCAGCACATGCTTTTCATCGAGCACGCGCAGCTTGTAGGCGGCCGGAAGCGAATTCGCGAGTCTCACGAGTTCATGATCGAGGAACGGGAAGCGCCCCTCGACGGAATGAGCCATCAGCATTCTGTCCCCTTGTGAGGAAAGCAGGTATCCCGACATCAGCGTCTGAATCTCGATATACTGGTCCTGCGCAAGAGAGCCCCATCGCGAAAACTCCGGCGGCAGGCGGGCAAGCAGCTCGGACACGGCGTTATGGCGCTCCGTTTGGGCGCGCATGTCTGCCGAAAACAGCCGCTTGATGGCGCTTGTGGTTCGCCAGCGCGTGCCATGCGCAAAACCAGGCGCGTCACAGGCGTGGATGTCGCGCCCGAAGAACTGGCGTGCCATCGCCTGCTGCTGTACCGGCGAGCGGCTGAGATAGGGATAGAGGCGCTCCAGCAGCCGCGAGCGTCGCGTCGAGGCGGGCTGGCGTCCCCAGAAGCGGCGGACCTTGCCTTCGCGGAACAAATCGTAGCCGGCGAACATTTCGTCGGCCCCTTCGCCGGTCAGCACGACCTTGATGCCATGCTGGCGCACCAGTCTCGAGAGCAGGAACAGCGGCGCCGGCGCGGTCCTGAGGATTGGCCGCTCAGTGTGGTAGATCACCTCAGGGAAGATGCCAGCGATATCGCTGCGCGAAACAACCACCTCATGATGGTCACTGCCGGCCACGCCGGCAACCAGGCGCTGGAAATGCGTCTCATCATACTCGGCGTCGGCAAAACGCAGCGAGAAGGTCTGGAAGCGCTCGCCCGCGAAGCGTCTCCCCAGCGTGGCGACCAGCGAGCTGTCGAGCCCGCCGGACAAATAGCAGCCGACCGGCACGTCGGCGCGTACTATCCTGAGCGCCGTCGCGGCTTCCAGGGCGCTGCGCACTTCCTCCACCGCGTCATCAAGCGAGCCGGTGAATTCATCATCGCCGGGTCCGTCAACCTCTGGATAGTCAGGCTTCCAAAAAGCCCGCTCCCGGACGACGCCGCTGTCATAAATGCGGATATGCCCCGGCGTGAGTTCGCTTACTCCTCCAAACACGCCCTGTGGCGGCGCGACAGTCCAGAGTGTGAAAGTCTGATCGATGCCGGCTGGATCGAAGGCGCGGGGTATATCCGCATCGGCCGCGAAAATGGCCTTCACCTCGCTGGCGAAGTAAAGCCGCCCGCCATGCTCGCAAAAGTGCAGCGGGCAGATGCCGAACCGATCCCGAGACAAGACGAGACGACCTGCCACAGAGTCCCAGATGGCGACTGCCCACTGCCCATTCATTCGTTCGAAGGCGGCCTCGCCCCAGGCATGATAGGCATGGACGATGACCTCGGTGTCGCTGCGTGTGCGGAAGCGATAACCGAGCGCGACCAGATCTTGTCGCAGCTCGACGTAATTGAAGATTTCGCCGTTGAAGACGATCCACATCGTGTCGCCCGCGCCGGCGAGTGGCTGCTGGCCGCTTGCGAGATCGATGACGGACAGGCGGGCATGCGCCAATCCTGCACATCTGTCCCGGTAAAGCCCGCGCTCGTCCGGGCCGCGATGCGCCAGCGCCCCCGCCATACGTATCAGCGCATCCCGGGAAGGGGGCGCCGCTGCGGCGCTCAGCGACACAATTCCGGCGATGCCGCACATCGCCTAGCCCTCGCCCATTGAAGAGGACACCAACGGCCGCGCGTGAAGATAACGTGCGGCGCGCCGCTTGCTGTCGATATCCTTGAAAACCTTCTGGACCTGCATCACCGTGAGGCTGGTTGCCTCAGCGACGTCTTCGTCGGCGATCCCATGGTTCAAGCCGTAGAGGCACAGATCCATCAGATAATAAGGAAGCGCGAAGTAGAACTCCTCCTGACTCTGCGCCATCGAGAAGGTGTCCGTGGTGGGCGGTCTGCGCCGGACCTCTTCGTCCACCCCGAGATATTCGGCCAATTGGTAGACCTGGGTCTTGTAGAGGTGGACGATTGGCATCAGGTCGGCAATTCCGTCGCCCTGCTTGACAAAGAAGCCCTGGTCGTACTCCAGGCGGTTCGGCGTGCCCGCTACTGCGTAGTTGAGGCGGTCGGCATGGTAGTATTCGGTCATCTTGCGCAGGCGCTGCTTGTAGTTGGTTGCAGCGACGATCTGCAGATAGGCTGCCGACGGCAGGCGCACTGTGTCGGTCCTGCCCTCGGGGTCCTGAACCGTGAGGCGCGTGATGTTGAGACCGTTGCTCTCGAGAACCGAGGCGAGCACCAGCTTGCATTTCCAGCCGTCCCCATATTCGGGAACGACGGTCTGGATTGCTTCGGTCTGCCGTCTATAGGCGCCGGTCGCTTCCAGGGCCGGCGTTATATCCTCCAGGATCGTTTCGATACCAAGGTGTGCGGCGACAATGCGGCCGAGCCTCAGTGAGTCGCCGGAGGAATGGCGCTCCGGCATGAATATCCCGAGGACCTTGCCTTTCCCAAAGGCGCGAACACACAACGCCGCAACGACGGAGCTGTCGATGCCGCCTGAGAGGCCGACAACCACGCCTCGACGTCGCAGCGTGCCAAGGACCTGCTGGCGCAAGATCTGGACGATGCGATCGACTTCCGCGCCAGCGTCGAGCACCAGGGCGTCGTTGCCGAATGATGAGATCAGGTCGATGGCTTGTACTCCAGTTTGCGAGACTCGATTGGCGAATAGGTTTTCGCCACCGCTTTCTCGATAAGGGGACGATTGATGGTAAGGTGAGGCTCTACAACCAGATCGATGTGGCTGCCGACGATCGGAATCACGTCCAGATGGGCGAAGACGTTATCCCAGCCGATTGCCAGAGGCATTCCGGGTCGAGCACAGCGGAACAGGGTGCCTGTGATCGGCAGAGCCGGCTTTGGCTCGGCCACCCACTGGAAGAAGGCTTGCGCGCGCAAAACCTCTTGCAGTTCTAGTTTGGTTCTAAAGCTCGTCGCGTTGAACTGTCCTTGAGCGAAGCGGTCGAGAAACTGGACCAGTTGTGCCTCGCGCTTCATTGCCACGGCAACTTTCGCGAGGGCGCGGCAAGCCATCCGGTAAGCGGACACGCGGTTGGTTCGGATTCGATTGACTGTGCGCGTAAACGTCTCCCAGCGGGCGCTTCGCTCCCCGACGAGGCTGGTGTCGAGGATGCCGAGGAACTTTACGGTTCGCCCCGCTGCCAGCAGCCGCGCCGCAACTTCGAAGGCAACAGCGCCGCCGAGCGAATGGCCGAGAAGTCGTACGTGGCCCGAGGGTTGGGCGCGGCGGATCTGGTCGACGGCGGCGTCGGCCATATCGGCGAGGCTGTCTTGTCCGCGCAGTATCATAGCCAGGGCCGGATACCTGATCGGGGCAACACGGGTCACCTTGCCCATCGCTGCTGCAAAGGCAGCAAGGCTCGGGCCATAGCCGACGGACCCGGGGAACAGAAAAAGAATGGGAGGGTCGTGCTTCTGGGCGCGCGCGCTTTGATCGCCTGCCTGGGCGGACACGACCGCCTTGACCATTTGCTCCAGGCTCATCCCGACGGTGAAGGCTTCAAGGCCGAGTTCCTGCCCGATGGCGCTTTCTATTTCCATGACGCAGTGCAGCAGCTTCAGCGAATCTCCTCCGGCGTCATCCCAGCGTCCTGCCGCCACGCGCGTATTGAGAATGCTGGTCCATGCCCGCTGGACAACCTGCTGCGCGGTCAGCTTGCCTCGCGGCTCGAGCGGATGCGCGGTCGCCGCTGTCTCTCTGGCTGAAAGATCCATCTCTGCAAGTGTCGTGATGTCGACTTTGCCGCTCGGCAGACGCGGAATCTCGGCGATCGTGTGCAACCGCAAGGGACGCAGCGGCGGCGGCAGATTGGTCCTGACAAGCTGGCGAAGCTCGTCCGAAAAGGTCGCTTCGGCCGAGCGCCGAGGAACAGCAAAGGCGACAAGCTCATTCGCGGCCGTCACGATTGCCACGGCATCCGCGACAGAGGGTGCACAACGCAGCACCCGTTCGAGTTCGGCTGGCTCGACGCGTCGACCGTTGATTTTTACCTGGCGCCCCTTGCGACCGACGATGTGCAGTAGGCCTTGATCATCAAGTCGAACGAGGTCACCTGTCGCGAAAATCCGAAGGCCTGGATCGTGCGGGTCTGATGTTGCCGGCACAACCGCCCCGTCCTCCCAATGGCCAAGCAGGACATACGGGCTCCTGATCAGAAGCTCTCCGCTGCGGCCCGGTTGAACGCGGCGGCCCGCTTCGTCGACAATTGCGAAGGTGATTCCAGGCAGCAGCCAGCCAACTGGAACCGAATCTCCATGCTCTGGCCAGTCTCGCGGCAGGAACCATTGCGAGCCGGTGGTCTCGGTTGACGAATAACCGATCTGGATAAGGCACGTATCGGAGACGGCCTTGCGCAGCAGGGCGATGTCGGTCCAGGGCACCTTCTCGCCACCGATCCGGGCGACTCTGAGTGAATGGAACGCTTCTGCAGGTCCGTCTGCCATAAGCGCGCGAAGCAGTGCCGGCACCAGATAGGTGATTGTCACGTCTTCGGATCGCACCAGGCGTTGAACGGCGCGCAAGCCGACCGCTTCGACTTCGACCAGATGCAAGGTGGCGCCGGTGAGAAGAGCAGCAAGAATCTCCCGGCACCCGGCGATTGTGGCCGGTCCTGTCAATGGCAGGAAAACGTCATCCGAGTTGATGTGGCACGCATCGACATATTGCTGGACCCGGCACAGCAAGCTGCGCTGGCTGTTAACGATGCCTTTGGGCCGGCCCGTACTCCCTGACGTATAAAGCACGATGGCGGGCGCATCGACCGAGACGGAATAAGAACGAGGCACTTGCCCAGCCTGCGAGGCCGCACTGGTCGACACATCGATCCAACTGACCAGGTGAGGCAAACCATCGGGTCGGACATTGCCCTCGCCCAGGACAGCCGAGAGCCGCGCCCCGGCCACGATTTCAAGGATACGCGAGCTAGGATCTCGCGCGTTGAGTGGCACCGAAGGCCGCCCAGCCGTCATGCTTGCCAGCATGGCAATGGGATACCAGGCCGAGTTGGCCTGAAGAATCCCTATCGCCTGTCCGTCTGGGACGGCCGCCGCGATCTGGTGGGACAGCGTCTCGACTGACCGGAGGAGCTGGGAATAGGTCAGACGATTGGCGCCGTCGCTGATTGCAAGCTTGTCGGGGTACTGGCGGACGACATTTCTCAGGTGATCGAAGGCCGCAATGTTGGTAAAATCGACGCCCAATCTTTGAAATGGACGCAGTACGGGACCACCCTGATCCAGTGCGTATTGTGGGACACTTGACCAATTATCGGAGGTCGTTGTCTGACAATCCACCGCTAGATCCTGATCCGCGACTTCTGATCCCAAATATGCCGAAGACATGAGTTGCCTACGCTAAGATTAGGGTCACTTATCGCCCCCCGCCCCAATCTTTTCATCGATCATTCTGATGATGCCCCGATCTTCCTCAAGGACGCTTGGTTAGTCACTTCGCGTGTTTCGCAAGCCACCGGCCGAACCAATCATGCCGGGCTCGCTGGCTGTTGTGGTGCGCATGACACGGACACATGCCAAGGCGGGCTCGAAGACCACGGTGGGGTCGAAGATGGAATTGCCGCTATTCAGGCATATTGCCTATTCGGTGGTTCTCCCGCGCGATACCGGCGATGCTTCGGTATCGGAATAGCTGCCGGGGACGAAACAATATGCATAGATCTGTCCCCGATTTTCGTCGGTCACGCGGATCCAATCCTTTTCCCACGTTCGGAAGGTAATACGCCCGCCCGTCATCATAGCTGCGGCTCTGAACGGACTCGGCGCGTTGACAACGCGCACCGAGATAACATCGTCGCCGTCCATACGCTCGACGAGATACGTCTGCACGAAAGCCTCCCCATGCCCCGCTAGATCACCCGCACTTTAACGCCGGCTAATGAATTCGGTTGCAACTGCTTGGCGAAACTTTGGGTCCGATACTTTCCGTACCCACCGGCAACTTGGTCCTCCGTATTCGTCAGGTTTTTCAGCGACGGGATGCCAGTTCAGGGGAAGGCAGGCTGATTGCGGCCATGCCGGCGACATGCCAATCTGCGCCGCAACGTTAGGCCTTCGCCTCCGCGGGCAATGGAAAAGGCGCTCGAATGGGCTCCTTTATGCTGTCCGTGATCTGGCATTCTGCCCGTGATTTGGCCTCATCGGACGACCCTGCAGGCCTTTGCGGGACATCCACATAGCGTGGCGTCGCCATCACCGAGGCATAGCAATGTGCGTCGGCGGAGAAATGGGACGGTTCGTGGTTTTCTGAACCTGCCTCACGACGACTGCGTCGTGTCGACGATCCGTTGGAACAGAAGGCCTGGTGCTGGAACGTTAATCGTATTTGGCCAGGAAACGCCCGACGGCGCTGAGGCAGTCGTGCTTTTCCTCCACATGCGGCATGTGGCTGGAATTCGGGAAGACCAGGCCTTCAACGCACGGGATAAGATCCAGAAAGGGCTGGACGCAGGCCTCGGTCGCTTCGTCGTAGAAGCCGCGGAAAACCAGGGTCGGCGCCTCGATCCGATGCAGGCGGTCGACGATGGTCCAGTTCCGCATCGTGCCGATGACGTGGAACTCATTGGGACCGTTCATGGTGTGATAGACGGTCGGATCTTCCTCGATTGCCGCAAATGTCCGGGCGACCTCTGGCGGCATCGGAACGACGCGACAGACATGACGGTCGTAGAAAGCCTTCGTCGCCGCAACATATTCGGGGTGATCGGTGGTTCTCGCCGCTTCGTGCCGGTCGAGCGCACTTTGCACATTGGCTGGCAACTCGGCGCGCAATTGCCGGGCTCCTTCCACCCACAGCGCCATCGAGGCCAGCGAATTGGCCAGGATCAATGCCTTAAGCCCCTCAGGACGGCGCACGGCGTGCTCGGCCGAGAGTATGCCGCCCCAGGACTGGCCGAGCAGGGCATAATGGCTGGCAATGCTGAGATGGGCGAGCAACGCATCGAGTTCGCCCAGGAAGAAATCGACGGTCCAGAAGTCGACGCCCTTGTCCGGCAGATGGGTCGATTTGCCGTTGCCGATCTGATCGTAGTGGATGACGGCTCGCCCGGTTCCGGCAAGCTCCTTGAATGAGTCCACATAGTCGTGGGTGCAGCCCGGTCCACCATGAGCGACGACCAGGGGCAGCTTGCCCGACCCGAGGTCCCCAGTCACACGGTACCAGGTGCGATAGTCCTTGTAGTCGCTAAATCCTTCGGTGATCGCATGTGCCGTCACAGTCCAAGCTCCGCATCATGGCGCGGCAGGAGCCGCTTTGGTGCACCCCTCCCAAGCCTTGTTTGCGGCCGACGGTACTAAGCGGCCCAGCGCATTTACAGCTAGCACTATTTATAGGTTCGCCGGTTATGGGTTCGCCCGAGGCAAGGCCGATCGCCAGCAGGTCGCGAGCCTCAATGCTCCGGTTCGAGCAGCCGGTAATGGGCGGCGAGCGCGATGGCATGGAAGCGGTTGCGCGCGCCAAGCTTTCGCGTCGCCGCGTTGAGGTGCAGCGTTGCGGTAGGCACCGCGCGGCCAATCTCACGCGCGACCTGCTTGGCCGTCAGTCCGGCAGCGGCCAGGCGCAGGCACTGACGTTCGCGCGACGTCAGATGGACATGTTGGCAGGTGCGGATTCCGGCGTCGAAACCGGCGTAGGCGGAGTCATGCAGCAGATGACCCAGATCTCCGATCTCGGCGATCAAGGGTCTGGCTTCGAGCTCGAACCCGGCCTCCGGATCGGTACGGATCGCGGTGAAGGTGGCGAGATCGCCGCCGGCAAGGCGAATGGGAACGGTGACGCCGCAGGTCATCCTGGTGTCAAGCAAATAGCTGACCACAGGATCGTGCTTGGACTGGAGCACGCGCTGCATGACGGTGCTCTGAACGCCGCTGTGCGACCAGAGAAACGGTCTGGATACGGTGAGCGCGGCCTCCTGCACCGGGTCAAGCTGATAATATCCGCCCTTGCACCAGAGATCCTGCATATCGCGCGGCACGTTGCGCAGAGCCATCAACGAGGGCGTGATAAGCTCGCCCTTGTGACTGACCGGCACGGGCGTATAGTCGTAGATGAATGCGGTGAAACCGATGGGCTCCAGCACCTCCGTTGCCACCGCCATGGCAGCGTCGATGCTCATTCCGGTTTGGAACCGGCTCTCTAGATCGCCTGGAAGGCTCTGCATCGGGCAAGCTTACCCGCTGATGGTTGCTTGTCAAATAGCCATGTCGGCCGGCTGCTCAACAAATAGGCGGGGATAAGCCCGTCCGACCCTATCTATCTTAATAGCTATCCCGTCCGGCTTCGCTCGCCGTAGTCTTTTGCGATTGGGCCAAGTAGCGGACACCGTTCGCAAACCCAGACTGTTTCAGCCGCGCAATGGTCGATCGACCGGGTTCAGCGCGGCAAAAGCCGACACGCCTCCATGAGGGAACAAATATGCGACCCCAAAAAGCATTTGCAGCGTTGATGCCCTGCCTGGCTCTGCTCGGCGTGACCATGATGTCGCCGGCAAGCAGTGCCTTGGCCACCGAGGGCAAGCCAGGCGGCACACTCCGACTGCTGGCCAATGCCGCGGCAGGCACCGCCGATCCGCACATCAACTACACGCTGCAGTATTTCCAGATCAATTATGTCCTCTACGATGGCCTGGTGACCTACAAGAAGGCCGGGGACAAGACCGGCTTCGAAGTCGTCGCGGACCTGGCGGAAAGCCTCCCGCAGGTCGAGAACGGCGGCAAGACCTACGTCTTCAAGCTGCGCAAGGGCATCAAATTCGCGGATGGGTCGGATGTCACCACGAAGGACGTGGTGGCTTCGTTCCAACGCATCTTCAAGATCAGCGGGCCGACGGCCGGGACCTTCTACAAAGGCATCGTCGGCGCGGATGCGTGCTTGAAGACGCCTGCGACGTGTACCCTCGAAGGTGGCCTGTCGGTCGACGACGCCGCCGGAAACATTACCTTCAACCTGGTCCAGCCGGATGCCGAGTTCCTGCAGAAGCTGGCTGTTCCGCATGCGTCGATCCTGCCGGCGAGCGCGCCGCTGAAGGACGCCGGCACCGATCCGATCCCGGGCACCGGACCCTACATGATCGCCAGTTACGATCCCAACAAGCTGATGAAGATTGTGCGCAACCCTCATTTCAAGGAATGGAGCAAGGAAGCGCAGCCGGCCGGATATCCGGACGAGATCGACTACGAATTCGGCCTAACCGACGAGGCGGCGGTGACCGCTGTCGAGAACGGCCAGGCGGACTGGATGTTCGACCCGCCGCCGTCCGACCGTCTCGCCGAACTCGGCACCAAATATGCCAAGCAGGTCACGGTTCATCCGCTGACAGCGATGTGGTACGCGCCGATGAACACCAATCTGGCGCCGTTCAACGACATCCGCGTTCGCCAGGCAGTGAACTTCGCGATCGACCGCGCCGCGATGGTCAAGCTGTTCGGCGGCAGCAATCTGGCGCAACCGGCCTGCCAGATCCTGCCACCGGGCTTCCCGTCATTTGTGGCCTATTGCCCGTTCACCGCCAATCCGGGCGAGAAGTGGTCAGCACCGGATATGGACAAGGCCAAGCAATTGGTCGCTGAATCGGGAACCGCAGGTCAGGAGGTGACGATCATCACCGAGGACACCACGGTCTCCAAAGCGATCGGCGTCTACCTGCAGGATGTGCTCAACCAGCTTGGCTACAAGACGTCGGTCAAGCCGATCTCGCAGAACATACAGTTCACCTACATCCAGAACACCAATAACAAGGTGCAGATTTCGATCTCGCAATGGTTCCAGGATTACCCGGCGCCATCGAATTTCCTGCAGGTCTTGTTCAGCTGTGCCTCGTTTACGCCGGGCTCCGACGCCTCGGTCAATATTTCGGGGTTCTGCGACAAGTCGATCGACGCATCGATGGACGAGGCAGAGGCAGCCACCATCGCCGATCCGGCCAAGGGCGCGACACTCTGGACCGCCATCGACAAGGCTGTGACGGACAAGGCTCCGGTCGCTGTCCTGTTCACGCCAAAGCGCGTCGATGTGATCTCTTCCAGGCTGAAGAACTTCACCTTCAGCCCGCAATTCTACTGGATTGTCAGCCAGTCCTGGGTGGAATAGCCGACCGGAGCCAATGCGACGGAGTGCCGCTGGCTCTCCGTCGCATTTCCTTTTCCGGCGGATCAGCGCATCTTCCAGGCCGCGATTTTTCCCAGGCAATCCTGTTCATGGTCAATGTCATTGCGGACCAGCCTGCCATCCCGGTTCGCCGGGCCACCGATGGCCCGTGGCGCACCGCATGGCGCAAGCTGAAAGGCGATCGTTCGGCAATATCTGCCTTCGCCGTGCTCGTCGTCATTGTGATCGCCTCGCTCGCGGCGCCGCTTTATGCGCGGTACGTCTCCGGCACCGATCCATTTGTGACCAATCTCAATGGCGAGATCGTCGTCGATGGGGTGACCCAGCCGGTGCTGCAGCCCTCCACCGAAGGCCTTGGCCTCGGCATGACGCCGGTCGGGCCGACCTGGCGCATCGGACCCTATATGCTGGGTGCCGACAACCAGGGCCGTGACGTCGCGGCGCGGCTGCTTTACGGCGGACGGGATTCGCTGTTGATCTCGGGTGCTGCAGCCGTGCTGTGCCTTGTCCTCGCGACATTCCTTGGGGTCGTTTCCGGCTTCTTCGGCGGCATCGTCGACATCGGCCTGTCGCGCATTCTCGACGTGCTCTGGGCTTTTCCGATTTTCCTGTTGGCAATTTCATTGTCGATCGTGCTGATTGCGCAGAGTATCCAGATCGGTCCGTTCGAAATCCGCTCCGGCAGCCTGTGGCTACCGGTCTTCATCATCGGCATCGTCTATGTGCCCTATGTGGCGCGGCCGATCCGCGGCCATGTCCTGACCTTAATGCATGCCGAATTCGTCACCGCTGCGATCGGCCTTGGCGCATCGCCCTGGCGCATCCTTTTGCGCGACATCATGCCCAATGTGGTGACCCGCATCATCGTTTTCGTGCCGTTGATCCTGGCGCTCAACATGATGACGGAATCCTCGCTGTCGTTCCTGTCGATCGGCGTGCAGCCGCCGGATGCCAGCTGGGGCACGATCATCCAGGACGGCCAGGGCCTGCTCTATTCGCGGCCGGTCGTGGCACTGGCGCCGGGGCTAGCCATTGTGATCACGGTGCTGGCTCTAAACATTCTGGGCGACGGCGTGCGCGACGCGCTCGATCCGAAATCCTCGCCGAGGGGCGTCTAGTGGTTGCCGCGCTCGGCTTCCGGCTTGGCCAGATGGTGCTGGTTATGTTCGGTATCAGCGTCGTCGCTTTCCTGATCTTCTTTGCGACGCCTGGCGCTGATCCATCGGCGCGCATTGCTGGCCGCAATGCTTCGCAAGAGACGCTGATCCAGGTGCGTCACGATTTCGGTCTCGACCGGCCATTGCCGGTGCAATATGGGCTGATGATGAACCGGCTTTTCGTCAGCCGCGATCTCACCTCTTTCGTCAATCGCGGGCAGCGCGTCATTCCGACCGTGATAAGCGCCATTCCCGTGACGCTGTCGCTGGTCGGCGGCGCGGCAGTGCTGTGGGTGCTCGGCGGATTGATCGTCGGTGTGATCGCAGGCGCAACGCGCGGTACATTCATTGATCGCGCGCTGATGATCGTGAGCCTGGTAGGTGTGTCGATCCCGGTCTTCTGGCTGGGCGAGGTCGCCAACCTGCTGACGCAAAGCCGCTGGCACGACAACTGGCTGTTTTCCTGGGTTCCTCCGCTCGGCTACATCCCCCTGACCGAGAATCCCTGGGACTGGTTCAAGGCGCTCGTCATTCCGTGGTTCACGCTGGCAACCCTTTATGTCGGCCTCTACGGCCGGGTGCTGCGGGCAAGCCTGATCGAAATGATGCAGGAGGATTTCATCCGCACCGCCCGGGCCAAGGGGATCGGCGAACGCCGGGTGCTGCTGCATCATGGCCTCAGGACCTCTTTGGTCGCATTCGTCACCATGTTCGGCCTCGATTTCGGTGCCTTGGTCGGCGGCGGCGCGCTGTTGACCGAAGTGGTCTTCGGATTGCAGGGTGTCGGAAAACTGACGTATGAGGCGCTGCAGACCCTCGATCTGCCGATGATCCTGGCCACGGTGATTTACGCCGCCTTCTTCGTGGTGATGGCAAACTTCGTCGTCGACGTCGTCTTCGTCATAATCGACCCGAGGGCGCGCAATGTCGGCTGATGCTCCCCTTCTGGTGGTCAAGGACCTCACTGTCTCCTTCCGCAGCGACGAAGGCCTGGTGCGGGCGGTGGGAGGTGTTTCGTTCTCCGTCGAGCAGCGCGAGATCGTCGGTGTGGTCGGCGAATCCGGTTCGGGCAAAAGCCAGACCTTGCTCGCCATTATGGGGTTGATCGACAGCCCCAACGCTATCGTCTCCGGTTCCATCCGTTTCATGGGACAGGAGCTGATCGGGCTCAAGCGGCGTGCGCTCGATGCCATCCGCGGCCGCCAAATCGCGATGATCTTCCAGGATCCGATGTCTGCGCTCACCCCGGTGCATACGATCGGCAACCAGATCGGCGAGCAGGTCCGCGCGCATGAAAAGGTGTCGGCGAAAGCGGCACGGGCGAGGGCCGTGCAATTGCTGGATGCGGTCGGCATCGCAAATCCGGATCGGGTCATCGACAGCTACCCGCACCAGCTTTCCGGCGGTATGCGCCAGCGCGCGGTGATTGCCATGGCGCTCTCGTGCAACCCGGCGCTGCTCGTCGCGGATGAACCGACTACAGCCCTCGATGTTACCGTGCAGGCGCAGATCCTCGAACTGATCGGACTATTGCGCGACCAGTTCGGTTCCGCTGTGATCCTGGTCACGCATGATCTTGGCGTCGTCGCCGAAGTCGCGGACCGGGTACTGGTTATGTATGGCGGACGCTTTGTCGAGGAGGGCGGCAAGAGCAGCGTGTTCCGGGCGCCGCTGCATCCCTACACATGGGGCTTGTTCGGCTCGATCCCGCCGATGGAGGGACCACGTCCAGCCCGGCTCGCTGCCATTCCGGGAATTCCGCCGTCGCCCTCCAACCTGCCGAAAGGCTGCGCCTTCAGCCCCCGCTGCGCCTTTCGCCACGACGCCTGTCTGGTTCAACTGCCGATCATGCAAGGCGAGAGCCATCGCGCCGCGTGCCTGTTGCCGGAGCCTACGCGCAGACAATTCGCTGCCCAGAGGCCTGGCGGCGTGGTGGAGATGCAACGATGAATGCCATGCCACGCGAACGTCCGCTGCTTCGTGCCGGCGACCTGTCGAAGCGCTATAGCGTCGGCCGCTCGATCTTCCCGGCGCAGCGCCGGACCGTGCATGCGGTTGATACGGTGTCGCTCGACATCTGGCCCGGGGAGACCCTCGGCATCGTCGGCGAGTCCGGTTGCGGCAAATCCACGCTTGGCCGGTGTCTGGTGCGTCTGACCGAAATCAGCTCGGGGTCGCTGGAATTCGAGGGCCGCGACATCAGCGACGCCTCCCAGCGCCAGCTTCGTCCGTTGCGGCGGCAGATGCAGATGGTCTTTCAGGATCCCAGCGCTTCGCTCAATCCGCGCCGGCGGGTCGGCGATCTGCTGGCCGATCCGTTCCGCATCCATGAACGCCTCTCGGCATCGGAAATGGCGGACCGCGTGGCCGAGCTCCTGCGCCGGGTCGACTTGTCGCCCCAGCACGCATCGCGCTACCCGCACGAATTCTCCGGCGGCCAGCGCCAGCGTATCGGCATCGCCCGCGCGCTGGCGCTGCGGCCACGGCTGATCGTGGCCGACGAGCCGGTCTCGGCGCTCGACGTGTCGATCCAGGCGCAGATCGTCAATCTGCTCGCCGACCTGCGCGAGGAGTACAACCTGACTTATGTGTTCATCGCTCACGACCTTTCCGTGGTGCGTCAGATCTCGAGCCGTGTGGCGGTGATGTATCTGGGATCGATCGTGGAGAGCGGGCCGACCGACGAGGTCTTTGCGGCGCCCAGACATCATTACACCGCGGCGCTGCGTTCCGCCGTGCCGATACCCAGCATCGACCGGGCGCGGCGCGGCCGGCTAGTGCTCAAGGGTGACCTGCCCAGCCCGATGAGCCCACCCTCAGGGTGCCGGTTCCACACCCGTTGCCCAGCTGCCACCCCGATCTGCCGCAGCGACCGTCCGCTTCTCCAAAGCATTGGCGAGGGCCGCCTGGTTGCTTGCCATCATCCAGCCGGCGGTTGACGAGGGAATTCTCGTTCAGCGATATCGGATCAGGACCGTTCAGCCGTAATCGTCGCTTCGGCGAGAATAGAGGCCGATCTGGACGCCGCACGATCCGACGCTATGACGATGATCTTCGGAATACCCGTTCAGGCATTCCTCGGCCAATTGCTGGTCGGCCTCATCAACGGCTCGTTCTACGCAATGTTGAGCCTGGGCCTGGCTGTCATATTCGGCCTGTTGCGCGTCATCAATTTTGCCCACGGCGCGCTCTATATGCTCGGCGCCTTCGTCGGGTACCTGCTTCTCACCCGCTTCGGCATCGGCTACTGGCCGGCTCTGATCCTGTCGCCGCTGATCGTCGGCGGCTTCGGCGTCGTGGTCGAGCGCCTGGCGCTGTCGAGGCTTTACGACATCGACCCGCTTTACGGGCTGCTTTTCACCTTTGGCCTCGCGCTCGTGCTCGAAGGGGTGTTCCGTTACTACTATGGCGTATCGGGAAGTCCTTATTCCGTGCCGCCGCTGCTCTCAGGGGGAACCAATCTCGGCTTCATGTTCCTGCCCAATTATCGCGGCTGGGTGGTGGTCGCCTCGATGATCGTCTGTTTCGGCACCTGGGCGCTGATCGAGAAGACCAGGCTGGGCTCCTATCTGCGCGCGGCGACGGAGAACCCCGGCCTGGTGCAGGCTTTCGGCGTCAACGTGCCGTTGCTGCTGACCCTCACCTACGGCCTCGGCGCCGCTCTTGCCGGACTTGCAGGGGTTCTCGCCGCGCCGATCTATCAGGTGAGCCCGCTGATGGGATCTGACCTCATCATCGTCGTCTTCGCCGTCGTCGTGGTCGGCGGCATGGGATCGATCCTCGGGGCGATCGTCACCGGTTACATGCTTGGCCTCGCCGAAGGCCTGACCAAGGTCTTCTATCCCGAAGCCTCCAATCTGGTGGTCTTCGTCATCATGGCAATCGTGCTTCTGGTCCGGCCAGCCGGCCTGTTCGGAAGGGATGCCTGAGATGGCCGAACTGACACTTCGCGAGACGCGTGCCAAGAATTCGGCACGGCTTGAATGGGCGCTGGTCGGGCTCGGCATCCTGGCGCTGCTGGTGGCGCCTTTCTTCGTCTATCCGATCTTCCTGATGAAGATGCTGTGCTTTGCGCTGTTTGCCTGCGCGTTCAACCTTCTGCTCGGCTACACCGGGCTGTTGTCCTTCGGCCATGCGACATTCTTCGGCGGGGCGGCCTATTTCACCGCATACGCGGTCAAGGTCTGGGGCTGGCCACCGGAAGCGGGCATCCTGCTCGGTGTCCTAGGTGCCGCGCTGCTCGGCCTTGTGATGGGCTTCTTTGCCATCCGCCGGCAAGGCATCTATTTCGCCATGATCACGCTGGCGCTGTCGCAGATGTTCTTCTTCTTCTGCGTGCAGGCGCCGTTCACCGGAGGTGAGGACGGCATCCAGGGCGTGCCGCGCGGCAGGCTGCTTGGAATGCTCGACCTGAACGTCCCGATGAACATCTATTATTTCGTGCTGGCGGTCTTCCTGATCGGCGTGTTCGCCATCTGGCGCATCATCAACTCGCCTTTCGGCATGATCCTGCGTTCTATCCGGGAAAACGAGAGCCGGGCCATTTCGCTGGGCTATTCCGTCGCCAACTACAGCTGGCGGCTTTCGTCATGTCGGCAACATTGGCCGGGCTGGCCGGCGCGCTCAAGGCGATCGTTTTTCAGTTTGCCACGCTCACCGACGTCACCTGGCAGATGTCGGGCGAGGTGATCCTGATGACGCTCCTCGGCGGCATCGGCACCATGGCCGGGCCGATCATCGGCGCCAGTCTGGTCGTCGGCCTGGAAAACATGCTCGCCACCTCGAACTTTCCGGTGACCATCGCCACCGGCCTGACCTTCATGGTCTGCGTGCTGGTTTTCCGGCGCGGTATTGTCGGTGAGGTCTATGCGCGGTTTCTCGGGCCAAAGGGTGACGCGAAAGACTGAACGGCTCAGTTCCGCCTCGCTAGGCGATGCGTAAGCCTTGCGCGTCGAGAAGCACGCAGCCCAGCGGGTCGAAGCAGACATCGACCGCTTCGCCTTCACGCAGCGGCTGGCCGTCGATCAACGTGTTGGCGCGCACCAGCGTGCCGGCGCCGATGTCGATCTCGTAGACCGCATTGCCGCCGAGATAGGAGGTCGAGGCGATCCGTCCCGCCAGCCTGTTGGCAGCACCGGCGGTACCGACGGTAAGCTTCTGCGGGCGAACGACGACGGTGACCACGCTGCCGGTCTCGAGCGCCTTCGGCGCGGCCGCCTTTACGATATGGCCGGTGGCCAGCGCGATCGTCGCCATCTTGCCGTCCATCACGGTCACGCTGCCGGGCAGCATGTTGGCCTTGCCCAGGAAATTGGCGACGAATGCGGTGGCCGGCTGGTCATAGACCTGCGCGGGGGAGCCGATCTGCTCGATCAGGCCGGCGTTCATCACGACGATGTGGTCGGACATCGACAAGGCTTCTTCCTGGTCGTGCGTCACGAAGATAGCAGTGATGCCCGTCTCCCTCTGGATTTTCTTGATCTCGACGCGCATGTCCTCGCGCATATTGGCGTCGAGCGCCGACAAGGGCTCGTCCAGCAGCAGCACTTCCGGCTCGAAGACGATGGCGCGGGCCAGTGCGATGCGTTGCTGCTGGCCGCCCGAGAGCTGTGACGGCAGCTTTGTCTCACTGCCGGGCAGCCGCACCATATCCAGCGCCTTCTTGACCCGGCGCACGATTTCCGGTTTCGGCACGTTTCGGTATTTCAGGCCGAATGCGACGTTGTCGAAGACGTTCTTGTGCGGAAAGAGCGCGTAGTTCTGGAACACCAGACCAATGTTGCGCTTATAGATCGGGATGTCGTCGACCCGCTTTCCGCCGATCGAGATCTGGCCACTGGAGATGTCGACCAGGCCCGCGATCGAGCGCAGGATCGTCGTTTTGCCGCACCCGGACGGCCCCAGCAAGGTGACGAAACTACCTTTGCGGATTGCCAGTGAAAAATCGCGCACAGCGGCGAACTTGCCGTAGAAAATATCGATGTCGCGAAACTCGACCGCAGGCTTTCCTATCGGCTGCCGCTCGCTCTGGGCGAGCGGGTCGCCATCAGCCCCGGCCGAAGCCGGCCGGGGCTGCTGGTCGTGGCTGTTGTCGTCATGCACCTTTCGACACCCTGTCCCATTGCTTGGTCCAGGCGTCTTCGTTCTTCGCCCAGTAGAGCGGATCGGCGAAGGTCAGCGATTTCATCGATCCAGTCGGGTCGAAGGCCGGAAGCGCCGCGATCTTGTCGGTCAGCTTCACCTTGGTGGGGTCAAGCGATGGCGGATAGTTCTGGCCCTCGGCGACGGCGATCGAGGTGGCAGGATCCAGCATGAAGTTGATCAGTTCCTCGCATTCGGCCATCGGCGAACCCTTGAGGACCAGCATGTCCTCCATCCACGCGTATGAGCCGGCAGGGTCGAGATAGCCGATCGGCTGGCCCTGCTGCTGCAGGGCGGCGACACGTCCTGACCAGGCGTCGGTGACAACGATCTCGTTTCGCGACAGGAGGTCCATGAGTTCCGCGCCGGAACTCCAGAACTTCTTGGCCAGGTCGCGGGTCTCGCGAACCTTGGCCCAGACCGCATCCATGTCCTGGATGTTGTTGGGGTCCTGTTTCGTCTGCAGTGCCGCATACCAGACGCGCGTCGTCATATCGGCATAGCCGCCGATCTTGCCGGCATATTTCGTGTCGGTAAGCAGGTTGGCGCCCTTTTCCTTGGCTTCCTCCGGCGAGATGACCTTGTTGTTGTAGGCGATGCCGGTGGTGCCGTAATCATATGGCACTGCCGACAGCTTCGGCGTGATCTTGCGGAACGGCTCGATCATGGCGGTCAGGACATTCGCCATGTTCGGAATGTTTGCCTCGTTGATCTCCGAATTGAAACCGCCATTGACGTATTTGATGTAGTAGTTGACGCCGGAAGAATGGACGATCTGGAAGTCGCCTGGTTTCGACGTCTTGATCTTGGTGATGATCTCGTTCTCGTCGCCAAAGGTGCCCTGGACGACCTTGACCTTGGACTTGGCGGTATAAGGCTGGAACGCGTACTTATCGATCGCCTCCTGCACCACGCCGCCCCATCCGTCGAAGCGCACTTCCGAAACCGCGGCCAGCGCCCGTCCCATCCAAGGCATGGAAAGCCCGGTGGCGGCGGCAGCGGCGGCCGTCAGCGTCAGGAATGATCGTCGGCTGATGTCGCCATTGGCATAGCGTTCGTTGAGCCGTTCCAGTCGTTTGGTGGTTGTCAGTTTCATTTCCATTCTCCCATTTTCATTTTCACTTGCCTGCCTTGAACCAGGTGAGGCTTTGCAGGATGAGCCCGCCTGCCAAGGGAATGCCGACCGTCAAAAGGATCATGACGGTTCCGAGCGCGTTCACCTCAGGGCTGATCGAGATCTTCAGCATCGAAAGGATTTGCGTCGGCATGGTCTCGACGCCGGCCGGCCGCCAGAACAGGCTGGCCGAGGTGTTGTCGAACGAAATGGTGAAAGCGAGCAGAACACTGGCAAGCACTGCGGGAATGAGCAGCGGCAGCGTGATTTCGCGGAATGTCGACACGCGCGGCGCCCCGAGCGAAAGCGCCGCCTCCTCATAGGAACGTTTTATGCCGACCATGCGCGCCTGGACGATCAGCACCACGTAGGGGAGCGTGAGCATAATGTGGCCGAGCACCAGCAGCGTCATGCTGCGCGGCTGGTCGACGGCTTTGATCATGACCAGCAGGCCGACGCCGAGTATCGTTTCGGGGACCAGCGCGGGAAGAATGACAAGCGTGTTGATCGCCTGCTTGCCACGGAACTCGAAGCGCACCAGCGCCAATGCCGCCATGATGCCGAGCAGCGTCGTCACCGTTGCCGTCACCAGGGCAATCCACATCGATGTCCGGAAGGCGTCGAGAACCGGCTCGTTGGTGAGCAGCTTTTCGTACCATCGCAGGCTGAAGCCGGTGAGGGGAAAGCCGCCGAACATCGAGGCATTGAAGGAAAGCACGACCGTGGCGAGGATCGGCGCAAACATGAAGACGTAGACGCACACCGTGATCGCGCCGGTCAGCCGCCACACCCATCTGCCTTCGCGATCGGGATGATCCGCTCTCATGCACTGAGGCCCTTCATGATCTGCGATAGGCCCATATAGCGGCTATAGGCGGCCGCGGCCGCGCCGAGCAGGACGAACAGGACGATGGAAAGCGTGGCGCCCATCGGCCAATTGAGCTGCCCCATGATGGTGTCGTAGATCAAGTTGCCGAACAGCGCATCGCGGCTGCCACCGAGCAGCTGCGGCGTCACATAGGAGCCGGCCGCCAGCACGAAGCAGAGCAGCAGCCCGGCGCCCAGCCCCGGCATCGATAGCGGCAGGGTCACTTCGCGAAACGCCTGCGCGCTGGTACAGCCCATCGAGCGGGCGGCGGCGATCAGCGTGCGGTCGATGCTTTCCAGGCTGACATAGACGTTCAGGATCATATAGGGCAGCAGAAAATGCAGCAGCCCCATGATGACGGCGCCCTCGGTGTAGAGCATCGGCAACGGCTCGTTGATAATCCCCAGCCCGATGAGCACGACGTTGATCAGCCCCTGTTCGCCGAGAATATGGATCCACGAGAATGTCCGGATGGTGAAGCTGATCCAGAACGGCACAATGAGCAGCAGCAACAACAGCCATTTGTGCCTGAAGGTCGTGGCCCAGATGAAATAGGCGGGGAAATAGCCAAGGATCGCGCAGATCACAGCGGTGATGGCGCCGACGCGAACGGTCTTCCAAAGAAAACCGTGATAGTAGCTGTCGGTGAGGAATTCCTTCCAGTTGTCGAAGGTCAGCACCGCCGACTCCACCCCCGCGGTGACGAAGGTGAAAAACGTGTAGACCGTCATCATCGCGATCGGCAGCAGCAGAAGCAGGGTAAGCAGTAAAAGCACAGGCGCGACGAGGACCCAGGCCAGTCGCTGATCGTATAATTTCCACCCTTTGGTCACGACCCGTCCAACCGCTTTATGTGCAAGCCGCCATCACCGGGCTCGGCTCCGGACTAGATTGGGCGATCGGCGTTCAGGTGTCCACTCTGCATATGGCTCCTGCACAAATTCTGTGCAGGGCCCCCGCGCGACCCTCGCCCTGCCGGATTCAACAAATTGCCCGACGTTCCGCCTGCACATTGATTAAATCAGATATCCCGATATACAGGGTAATTTCGGATATGGGATTTTACATGGGCCGGGCAATTTCATGAGTCGCAATTTTCTGGTGATTGAACCTGAGGAAGGCATTGCCGTGCTCAAGGGGCTTGCCTCCTCGGCGCGGATCTCGATGCTGAAATTGCTGCATGAGAAGGGGCCGATGAATGTCAACGAAATCGCCGCCGTGCTGTCGCTTCCGCAGTCGACCGTCTCGACCAACATCCAGGTGCTGGAGGATGCGGGGCTGATCCGCACCGAGAACCTGAAAGCGAAGAAAGGCAGTCAGAAAATCTGTTATCCGATGGCGGAAGAAGTGCTCGTCGTGTTCAAGAGCGAATATCGTGCGGTCAAGAACGACGCGATCGAAGTGTCGATGCCGATCGGGCTTTATACCGGCTTCGAGGTTACCGCGCCCTGCGGCCTTTGTTCGCCGGACGGCATCATCGGTCTGCTCGATGTGCCGAACACTTTCCTCGATCCGGACCGCATGAAGGCCGGTCTGCTATGGTTCACGCGCGGTTTTGTCGAATACCAGTTCCCCAACAATGCCAAGCTCGCCAATGCCGAGATCACCGGACTCGAAGTTGCGATAGAGCTGTCTTCGGAAGTGCCGGGCACCAGCGCCGATTGGCCCTCGGACATCACGCTGACGATCAATGGCGTCGATGTCGGCACCTGGACGTCGCCGGGGGATTTCGGCGACAAGCGCGGCGTCTTCACGCCCTCCTGGTGGAAGCTCAAGGGCTCGCAATACGGTAAGATGAAGAACTGGCGAATTGCCAATGACGGCACCCATGTCGACGGCCTCAGGATTTCCGAAACCGGCCTCGCCGCACTCGATCTGAAGAGCCATCAGTCAATCCGCGTCCGTATCGGCGTCAAGGACGACGCCAAGCGCCCCGGCGGGATCAATATTTTCGGCAAGGGCTTTGGAAATTACGACCAGGACATCCTGCTCAGGATCAAAACTGGTTGATATCATGAAACCGGGTTCTGAAGATAACGCAGCAATTTCAACTATCTGGCTTTCTGCTGTGCCAAAGCGTTCGTCTAATTGTCCTACATTTGGGTATTTTGGCTTGACGAAGGGCTGCCAATTCCTCTTTGATATCGGGCAAGATGATTTAAATCATCGTTTGTGATATCGATGGGAGGAATGCATGAAGGCAGCCGTTACGGCTCATCCGCACTATGTTGTCTCGGAAATCGATCCGAGGCTCTACGGATCCTTCATCGAGCATCTGGGGCGGGCAGTTTACACTGGCATCTATGAGCCCGGCCATCCGACAGCGGATGCCAACGGCATGCGTCAGGACGTCATCGACCTCGTCAGGGAACTCAATGTTCCGATCGTCCGCTACCCCGGCGGCAATTTCGTCTCGGCCTACAATTGGGAAGACGGCATTGGCCCCAAGGAACAGCGCCCAGTGCGCCTCGACCTCGCCTGGCACACGTCGGAAAGCAACGAAGTCGGCCTGCATGAATTTGCCGATTGGTGCACCTCCGCCAACACCGAGATGATGCTTGCCGTCAATCTCGGCTCGCGCGGCCTCGATGAAGCCCGCAACCTGCTGGAGTACGCCAACCATCCCGGCGGCAGCAAATGGAGCGACAGGCGCATCGCCAACGGCCGCAAGGAGCCGTTCGACGTCAAGCTCTGGTGCCTCGGCAATGAAATGGATGGCCCCTGGCAGATCGGCCACAAGACCGCGGACGAGTATGGCCGGCTGGCGCATGAGACGGCCAAGGCCATGCGTGCCTTCTCCAAGTCACTTGAGCTGGTGGTCTGCGGCTCTTCGAATGCCAAGATGCCGACCTACCCTGAATGGGAAGCGACGGTTCTCGACCATACCTACAACGAGGTCGACTACATCTCGCTGCACATGTATTTCGACAACGAAGCCAAGGACGCTCCGAACTATCTCGCCATGAGCGAAAAGCTCGACGACTACATTGTCTCGGTCGCCGGCGTCATCGAGTATATCAAGGCCAAGAAGCGCTCCAACAAGCAGGTCTACATCTCGTTCGACGAATGGAACGTCTGGTACCATTCCAAGGAGCAGGACAGGAAGATACTCGGCGGCAGCAACGGCTGGCCGTTCGCCCCGCCGTTGCTCGAAGACATCTATAATTTCGAGGATGTGCTGCAGGTCGGCCTGATCCTCAACACCTTCATCCGCCGTTCCGATGTCGTCAAGATCGCCTGCCTGGCACAACTGGTCAATGTCATCGCGCCGATCATGACCGTTCCGAATGGCCCGGCATGGCGGCAGACGATTTTTTATCCCTATCTGTTTGCTTCTAACTATGGTCGCGGCAATGCGCTGGATCTCAAGGTGGAAAGCCCGACCTACAAATCCAGCGTTGCGGGCGACGTCGCTTATGTCGATGTTGCGGGCGTGCACGACAGGCAAACCGGCCACGTCACCTTCTTCGCGGTCAACCGCCATTCGAGCGAGGCAATCGAAACAGTGGTCGACCTCACCGGCTTCGGCGCGGCGGAGATCGTCGATCACCAGGTGATGGCACACGCCGATCTGAAAGCCGTCAATTCGGCCGAAAACCCTGGCAATGTCGGCCCCAGGAAGGGCGAGGGCGCCTCGCTCGCCAGCGGCAAGCTGAGCCTGTCACTGCCGCCCTATTCCTACCAGGTCATACGCCTGAGGCTCTGAGTTCAGGCGGATCATCGAGAAAGCGCAAACGCTGAGGAGGAGCGTCGACGTGACGGCCGATATCGAGATCAGGAATGTGAGCAAGCAGTTCGGTGCCATGACGGTGCTGGATCATCTGTCGCTCTCCATAAGGGCACGCGAATTCATCGTGTTCCTGGGCCCGTCCGGCTGCGGAAAATCGACGCTTCTTCGAATGATTGCCGGGCTCGAAGCTGTCGATAGCGGCGAGATTGCCATCAACAACGAGCGCATCGATCATCTGCCACCGGGCAAGCGCGGCATTGCCATGGTGTTCCAGTCCTATGCGCTTTATCCGCACATGACGGTGCGCGACAACATGGCCTTCGGGCTTGCGAATATCGGCGTTCCAGGCAAGGTCATCGAGGCGCGCATCAACGAAGCCGCCCGCATCCTCGAAATGCCGCATCTGCTCGATCGCAAGCCGGGCCAGCTCTCCGGTGGTCAGCGCCAGCGCGTCGCCATCGGCCGTGCGATCGTCAAGGAGCCGAAGGCCTTTCTGTTCGACGAGCCGCTTTCCAATCTCGATGCGGCGTTGCGCACCCGCACCCGCATCGAGCTTGCCCAGCTTCACCAGCGGCTGCAATCGACGATGATCTTCGTCACCCATGACCAGGTCGAGGCAATGACGCTGGCCGACCGCATCGTCGTCATGAACAATCGCAAGATCGACCAGATCGGTACCCCGATGGAGATCTACGAACGCCCGGCGACCAAATTCGTCGCGGGTTTCGTCGGCGCGCCGGCGATGAACTTCGTCGATGCGACGCTTGACAGATCCGGCGAGAACGCCACGGCCAGGTTTGCGGACGGCGTCTCGGTGCAGACCGAGATCGCCTCCAGCCAACTGACCGATGGCAAGTACACTTTCGGCATCCGTTCTGAAGACGTGCGCATCGTTGCCGCCGGACAGGGCAATGCCGGCGGCGTGGTCGATGTGCTCGAGCGGCTCGGCGAACGCACCCTGATCTACGCGCGGCTGGGCGATGGCCAGCAGATCGTCGGCTCGGATGCCGGCAACAGCCGCGTCGCCGTCGGCGACAGAATCGGGCTCGCCTTTGACGGCCAGAAATCGCATCTGTTCAACGAGACCGGCCGCGCCTGGCATGCGAGAGAGGCCTGAGATGGCTGACCGGCTGGCGATGTCCCCGACCGCGACGCTTGCTGTCGGCGTCAGAGCCCCTACCGCCGACATCTATGCGCCGCAATGGCGAAACGTCATTTTCGTTGCGCCATTCTTGTTCTTCTTCACCACGCTGCTGCTCTTCCCGCTGCTCTGGGGGATGTGGCTGAGTTTCCACAAGGCCGACACGTTCTCGTCCGGAAATTTTGTCGGTCTCGGCAATTACGCCAGGCTGTATCACGACAAGGTCTTCCTGCAATCGATCTGGAACACCTTCTATTTCGTGCTTCTGACGGTGCCGACGCTGGCGCTGATCGGCCTTTTCCTGGCGCTTTGCCTCAACCGCCGCACGCGCGCTGCCGCGGTTTTGCGGACGCTGTTCTTTTCCTCGTCGGTGCTATCGGTCACCATCGTCACGCTGATCTGGCGCATCGTCTTCATTCCGAATGTCGGGCTGTTGTCGACGATTTACGGATGGTTCGGCGCAACGGCTCCGGCCTTCATTTCCGATCCCAGCCTGGCGATGGCCGGCATCGCCATTGCCACCATCTGGTGGTGCATCGGCCTGCCGATGATGCTCTTTCTCTCAGCACTCCAGCAGATCCCGCAGGACATTTACGAGGCGGCAGCGCTGGACAATGCCAATCGCTGGCAAACGCTGCGGTCGATCACGCTGCCGTCGATCAAGCGGACCTTCATCCTGGTGATCATCATCCAGATCGTGCTGCAATTCCAGCTGTTCGGCCAGGCCTGGCTAATGACGCGCGGCGGTCCGAACAATCTGACCAAGCCGATCGTGCTCTATATCTACGATACCGCATTCCGTCGCTGGGATCTCGGCCTGGGCGCCGCCGCATCGGAAATCCTGTTCATCCTCATCCTGGTCGCGGCCATGGCCCAGTACCTGGTGACACGCAGCAGGGGAGACCAGGCATGAGCGCCCCAGCAGCTTCCATCAAGGGCCGGGCATTTGGCGACCATTTGTTATTGGCCCTGGTCATCCTGCTTTCGATCGTCATGATCGCGCCGGTTCTGTGGGTCGTCGGTCTATCACTCAAGGACAATACGGAGCTGATGGCCGATCCGAACTCGGTGTTTCACGCGCCCTATACGCTGAAGAACTACATCAACACCGTCGGCACCTCGTCGGTGTTCATCTGGGTGCGCAACAGCATCATCGTCTCGGGCGGATTGACGCTCGGCACGTTGATCCTGTCATCGCTCGCCGGCTACGGCTTTGCACGGCTGAATTTCCCCGGCCGAGACGTGCTGTTCGTGATCGTGCTGTTCGGCTTGGCGGTCCCGGAACAGGCCGTGCTTGTCGCCCGTCACCAGATCTTCAGCATGCTGAAGTTCCACAACACCTATCAAGGGCTCATCCTGCCGGGCCTTTCAGCTCCGTTCGGCGTCTTCCTGATGACCCAGTATTTCAAGGCCATCCCGAAGGAGCTGGACGAAGCCGCCATGCTCGATAACGCCAGCCGGCTCAGGATTTTCTGGAAGGTGCTTCTGCCGCTCACGCTGCCTGCGCAGGCGACGCTCGGCATCTTCACCTTTCTCGGCGCGTGGAACGACTACTTCTGGCCGCTGATTTCGGCGACGAAGAAGGACATGTTCACGCTGACGGTCGGCATGGCCTCGACCCAGACCAACTTCGCCCAGTCCGAAGGCATCGGCTTCCTGATGGCGCAGGCGGTGTTCGCCGGTGCACCGATCCTGATCGTCTACCTGTTCTTCCAGAAATACATCGTCACGGCGGTCTCCGGCGCTGCGGTGAGATAACGAAGATTGCCTGACGGCCGGGGGAATGCGCAGCAATTGAAGCACGAAAGCCAATCCAGGGTGGAGCGGCGGAAACTCAGTAGGAGGAACTGATATGAAACTGAAGAAAATACTGTTTGCCGCAGTCTCTGCGGGCGCAATGATGCTCGCAAGTCCAAGCTTCGCGGCCACGGAGCTGAGCGTGCAGCGCTTTTTCGGCGCCTGCGATGCCGATTTCGGCACCAACACCGATGCCACCAAGGCCGTTGGCGAATGCGGCATCATCACCTCGCTAATCAACAAGTTCAACGCCGACAATCCCGATGTCCATGTCAACGTCACCACCGTGGAATGGCCCGGCTATGATCAGCTGACCGCGCAGTTCGCTTCAGGCGACGCTCCGGACATCGTCACGATCCATGAATCCGTACTGTCGGATTATCAGTCGAAGGGCCTGTTGATGCCGCTCGACGATCTCTTGAAGTCGGTCGGCGTGACACCCGACGCCTTCACCGACGCGGCGCGCAATGGCGCCACCAAAGACGGCAAGGTCTATGGCCTGCCGATCGACAGCTGGACGATGCTCTATCACGTCAACATGGATCTTTTCAAACAAGCCGGCCTCGTCAATGCCGACGGCACGCCGATTTTTCCAAAGTCGCCCGAGGAACTGCTCGCCCAGGCCGAACAGTTCAAGCAGAAGACGGGCAAGCCTTATTTCGTCCAGAACCTGACCAATGAGACTGCACTCTACACACGCAACCTCTATACCTATCTTTTCCAGCAGGATTCCGATTTCTTCGCCGATCCGAAGCATGTGAAGTTGAATACGCCGGAAGCCAAGAAGGTCATCGAGATGTACAAGGCGATCTTCGAGAAGGGCTACACCACCAAGGATCTCGATTATGGCGGGTCGATCAACGCCTTCCTTGCCGGCGAGGGTGGCGTCCACCTTAACGGCACCTGGGTGGTCGGCGATTACAACGCGCAGTCCGAGACCAAGGGTACGGCGCTCAACAAGGGCGGCTATGCGGTCTATCCGTATCCGCAGCTGTTTGGCGGCGCCCACGCGCAGTATGCCGACGGCCACACCTGGGCCGTTTCGCAGAAAGACCGCACGCCCGAACAGATCGCGGCCATCGGTAAATTCCTGAAGTTCTTCGCCGACAACGACTTCGAATGGTCGCGCACCGGTCACCTGCCGGCCTATAAGGCCGTCATCACCTCGGACGCCTTCAAGGCCCTGCCGCATCGCAACACGATCTCTGCGGTCGCTGATCTCGGCAAGCCGCTGCCGTCCGCCGTACAGCGTCAGTTTGCGATCCAGGACATTATCGGCGAAGAGATGAGTGCAGCAATCAGTGGCCAGAAGGACATCGACACCGCCCTTGCCGACATGGAAAGCCGCGTCAACGAATTGCTCGCCAACATCTGACCACCGGTTTCGAAAGGCCCTCCCAAGGCCCCCCGCGGCTGGAAACGGCCGCGGGTTTTTAGTGAGGCAGTGATTATTGTCCTCGAATTGCGCGACTTGCCGGTGGCGACCGGGTCAAACACGCCAACCACGGCGCCGCAACCTCGGCAGCAGCCGACGCAAGCCCTGACTGGAGGATTCCGCTAAGCATTTTGCAGCCAAGTGGAACCACTTGGCGTCGCACAAATGCGGCTGAAACAAACAGATAGAGCGGAATGCCCGATTCGATCCAAATGCATTCCGCTCTAGAACGCCGCGGCTATGGGCATTGCGACCTTGTTGGGGATCTGGATGTCGATCTCCAATCTCGACGTCGTTTCGCCGTGATCCATGCTCACCTGCAGGAAATCCTGGTCGACCTGAACATGCCGGGTGATCACCGCCATGATCTCCTCGCGCAACACCGAGACGAGATCGGGCTGGTTGCGGCTTCGACGCTCGTAAGCCAACAGCAGTTGCAAGCGCTCGCGCGCCACCGGCGCGCTGCCGCGGCGCTTGAAGATATCGAGCAGGTTCATGCTGCCCTCCTTCCCAACAGCCGGTCGAGGAGGCCCCTCCGCTCGAAAGGCAGAATGACCGGCAGGTCCTCGCCCTCGAGTCTTCTCGCCGCGTCGATATAGGCGCGTGCGGCGGGGTTGGTGTTTTCGCTGAGCGTAACCGGCGCGCCCACATTGGATGCGCGCAGCACGTCCTGGCTCTCGGGAATTATTCCCAGCAAGGGCGTCGACAGGATCTCGAGCACGTCATCGATGCTGAGCATCTCGCCGCGGGCAGCGCGCGCAGCATCGTAGCGCGTGACGAGCACGTGTTTGGCAATCGATTCACCCTGCTCGGCTTTCATCGTTCTGGAGTCGAGCAGGCCGATGATGCGATCGGAATCGCGGACCGAGCTCACTTCCGGGTTGGTGACGATTACCGCCTCGTCGGCAAAGCGCATGGCAAGTTGCGCGCCCCGCTCTATGCCGGCGGGACTGTCGCAGAAGACGTAGTCGAAAACCGAGCGCAGCTTGTCGATGACATCGGCGACGCCTTCCTCGGTGAGAGCATCCTTGTCGCGCGTTTGTGAGGCCGGCAGCAGGAACAGCGTGTCGAGTCGCTTGTCACGGATCAGCGCCTGCGAAAGCTTGGCGGTTCCCTGAATGACGTTGACGATATCGAAAACAACGCGCCGCTCGGCACCCATGATCAGATCGAGGTTGCGCAGGCCGACGTCGAAATCGACGAGAGCCACCCGCTTGCCGGTTTTCGCGACCGCGGCGCCGAGAGCGGCCGTCGAGGTCGTCTTGCCGACACCCCCTTTGCCGGATGTGACAACCACTACCTTGCCCATATTTGTGCCTCCAATGTTGTTAGTTGAGCGGTGCGACGCAAAGTGCGCCGTCCTCGAGAAAGGCCTGTACCGGCCTTCCTCGCGAGGAGGCGTCCATCTCCTCGGCAGTGCGGTACCAGCCGTCCACCGCCAGAAGTTCGGCTTCGTTTTTCCGGCAAAAGATGCGAGCCGCGGAATTTCCCGTGGCGCCGGCGAACGCACGTCCACGCAGCGTGCCGTAGACGTGGATTGATCCTCCGGCGACGATCTCGGAACCGGAACTGACGGAGCCGACAATGACCACATCGCCATCGGGATGAAAGATCGACTGGCCGGAGCGGATCGGTGCCTTGATCATCAATGAGTTCGGCGCCTGCGGTTCTTCCGTCTTGGCCTCAGCGGCGGCCTTCGGGTCCGGCTGCACGTAAAGCGCATCAGCGGTGGCCTCCTTGGCGCCAACGAGGAGCGGCGGCAGATCGGCATCGAGCGCTACATTGCCATCGGCCTCGATCGCGTAGATGCGAATCCCGCGCTCCGCGAGCTGTAAGACCAGATCCCGCATCTCGCCCACCTCGGGCTTGAGTATATTCAGATCGAGCACGACCGGGCGGCCGGCAAAGAAGCCGGGGGAGTTTTCGGTCCAGTGATCGAGGCTTTGCAGCCATTCCCCTAGCGGAGCCTCAGGGGTGAGGGTGAAGGCTACAAACGAGCGCGCTCGAAAGCGTATGGACTTGTTTTGGATGGGAGCGACGCAGGTCACAGAGGCGAGTCCTTACTGATTGGTTAAGGCTAGCCCGGCATGGTTAACGAAAAGTTAATGGCGGCTTCCCGAGGCGTTGGCGGAGGCATTCTTTTTGTCCCCGATCGTCCCGGCGGCGCCCTGCTTCCGGTGCACGACGAGGTCCTCCTCGCGGCTGCCTGGAGGCGCCTCCAGTTCACGAGGTCGGCCGACCGGTATATTGTTGTCGGAACGCCGGGCCTATTAAGGAGTTATCGATTTGACAAGTGTTGCCAAGGGGCCTGTCGCGGATCGCGGTCGCGCTACCTATGACCTTGGCGCGACCGCCATCTTTGCTTCCAAATCAGACGCGCGCTTTCACTATTGCCTGTATGTGCCTCCCGCGGTTGGGGAAGGGGCCAAAGTCGATCTGATGGTCGCTGTCCATGGCACCGGCCGCACCTCTTTTCTTGGATTCCGCGACGCGTTTTCCGAGTTCGGACGCTGGAACGGCTGCGCCGTTTTGTGTCCGCTGTTTCCAATCGGCGTTCTCGGGGATGATGCCCGCAGCGGGTACAAATATTTGCTCGAGGGCAACATACGCTACGATCAGGTGCTGCTCGCCATGGTTGAGGAGGTCAGCGCCAAATACAGTCAGGATTGGAGCCGCTTTGCCATGTTCGGATTTTCCGGCGGCGGACATTTCACGCATCGTTTTGCTATCCTGCATCCCGACAGGCTCTGGGCGGCCTCAATCGGCGCGCCAGGCTCGGTGACCTTGCTCGATCCGACGCATGACTGGTGGGTGGGCATTCGCGATCTGCCGGAGAAGTTCGGCATCACCTTCGATGCCGCAGCGCTGGCAAAAGTGCCTTTCCAGATGATCGTCGGCGGCGCTGACCTGGAGACTTGGGAAATCACTCATGTCCAAGGCAGCACCCATTGGATGCCAGGCGCCAACGATGCCGGGCGAACACGGCCGGAACGCCTCGTGGCATTGTGTCGATCGTTCGAGGAGGCGGGGGCGCGCGTGCGCTTCGATTTGCTGCCAGGCATATCTCATGAACGGGACGCGGTTCTCGATTCGGTCAAGGATTTCCTTGCCCAACAACTCAAGGAACGAGGAAACGTCTCACGATGAATTCGTTGCGCCCCAGCCCGTGAAGAGATTATCGCAATCAAAGCCCGACTACGTCGACCGCATCCAACGCCGATTTGCTGCCAGTGCGTAACGACTAGAGCAACGCTTCGTATTGATTGCCAATCTTGTCGACTGTGAAATCCACCGCCCTGTTTTTCAGCACGGCAGCAGGGGTGGGGTGGTCCAGCGTCTCGGCCATCGCCTTCGCCAGGGCCGCGGCGTCACCGATCGGCACCAAGGTGCCGAAGCGGCCGTCACCGAGTATTTCGCGCGGGCCGTGCGGAGCATCGGTGGAGATTACGGGGACACCGGCGGCCATGGCCTCGACCAAGACGTTGCCAAAGCCTTCGCTCGTGGATGTAAGGACGAACAGATCGGCTGCGGCGTAACAGGCTGCGGGATCGTTGACGTAGCCGGCAAAGAGTACGTCCTGGCCAATGCCGATCTGCTCGGCACAGGCGTGCAATTCGGCAGCCAGCGGACCTTCGCCGAAGATGACAAGCCGGGCAGGGCGGCCGGCGCGCAGGGCAGCGAAGGCCCGCAGCAAAGTCCGGTGGTCCTTGACCGGCACCAGGCGTCCCGCGGTGGCGATGACCGGGCCATCGCCCATCGCCGCCAACGCTGCCTGCCAGGCATAGGAATTCCTCTGCGGTGCTACAGCTGGCGGCAGCGGGTTATTGATGACGACAACCTTCGATTCGGGGAAGCCTCGGGCGATGATGTCACGGCCGACACCCGCCGAAACGGCGATGGCTTTGGTTGCGCGCGCTGCAACCAGCGCGGAAAGCCAGATCGCCAGCCTGGCGCCGAGGCCGCTGGCAGGCAGCGAGGCCGCGGCATGGAAGCTTGGAAAGAATTTTGCCCGGCTTCTGGCCAACATGAGTGACAGCGCCATCACCAGATTGGCGAATTCCGGGGCGCTATAGACCGCATCAGGATCAAGGCGGCGGAACAAATTTGCGCTTCGCACGATGCCTTTCAGCGTCGCCGACTTGGCGTAACCCTCGCCGCGCAAGGGAAGGCCGAAGTCGACCAGATGCACGGCAGCGGAACGCAGCGCGGCGTTAGGGCCTTCCGCGTTCCAGGTAAAAAGCGTGACCTCGTGGCCACGCGATGCCAGTTCATTTGCCATCAGGACGAAAACACGTTCGGCGCCGCCGCCCCTCAGGCTGGCGATGTGGAAAACGATGCGCTTCACCATGCCTTGCTTCAGGCTCGGCTGGCGGCAACGCCTGATCGGTTCGGCGGCCGGCGCATGTCGCGGATGATGCCCATGCCGATGGCCAGCAGCATCCCCAGGGCAAAGCCTGCGAACGCTCCGGCGCCTGCCACCAGGGCAGTGCGCGGGGGCCATGAGCGCGCGGGCGGGGGCACCGCGGTCGAAATCACCTGTACGTTTGTGGTGTCGATCTGCTCGCGCTCGCTGATTTGGCGCGCACGTGACAGGAAGCTCTCATAGACCGCTCTCTTGGACGCGGCATCGCGTTCAAGTTCTCGCAGGGCGACTTCGGATTCGCTGTCGGTGAATACATTGCCCTTCAGATCGTTCATCCTGGCGTTGAGAGAAGCCAACGAGGCCCGGGCCTTGTCCAGGCTGGCCTTTGCCGTGCCGACGGTGCGGGAGAACTCGGCCCGGAGTTGCGAGTTGACGGTCTCGAGTTCCGTCCTGAGCCTGACAATCGTCGGGTGGCGCGGACCGAAGGTCATCGACTGTGAGTCGATCTGCTGCCGCAGGCTGTTTGACCTGTCGCGCAGCGCAGCGAGCGCTTCCGAAACCGTGGGGTCGGGATTGGCCCCGTTGATACCGGAGGCAACCAGGGCGTCGTAGCTTGCCTGCGCGGCGATGACACGCGATTGCGCATCGACGATTTCGCCATTGAGCTGCGTCAGCGTCTGCGAACTGACGAGCTGGCCATTGCTGGACGACAGGTTGTGGCTGCGCCTGTAGCTCTCGACCTTCTCTTCGGCTGCCTGCACGTCGCTCTTGAGTTGGCCAAGCCGGCTGTCAAGGGCAGCCGCGGCACGGCTGGCGCCGGCAGCTTCGGCCTTAGCCAGTTCTTCCTGGAAGTTTTTGACTATGGCCTGCGAGATCAGGATCGCCTTGGCGGTGGTTTCCGCAGATACCGAGAGGGTTGTGACAAACGAGGTCGGATCCGCGATGGCGTCTACCCGGTCCGCCAGGTTCTTCAAGGCGATGAGCCTCGGGTCGGGCTTCGCCACAGCGCCGGACGAGGATGTGCTCCGGTCCGGATCGAAAAACTCCGGATCGTGAGTCAGGTTCAGTTCGTCCACCACACGGGAAAGCACGTTGCCCGAGGTCAGGATGCGCTGCTTGCTGCGCGTGCTGAGCAACTGGCTATCGACCTGGCCCGGTTGCGAGTAGAGGTCGTTTTCCACAACCTGCAAATTGGATGGGTTGATGAGGACCTCGGTCGTGACGGTGTAACGCTGCTTGCTCAGCAATGCATAGGCGCCGCCGACAATGCCGCCGACTACCGCCAGCATGAAGGCCAGGGCGAGGCCGGCCCGCAGCCAGACGAACAGACGCCGAAAATCGAGCTCAAGGAAATCGCCGATCTTGTCCAGGGTCACCGTTGCGACAGGCTCTGGAGGTTGCGGCGTCACCGGCGCGGAGCTTAGCCCCGCGACTGGGCCATGCTGTTGCAGCAATGCCCTCCGCCGTGCATTGGCGATACGCTCGAATGCACTGTTATTGGAAGCCGTCGCGGAGATAGGGGGTGTGCCGGAACCGGCAGACATGGTGACAACCCTTGTTAAATCATTACGCTTGGCCTGCTCTACAGAAACATCGTTAACATCTTATTTTCCAAGTTGGCCCATTTTACCGCTCTCGCTGTCCGTCCGGCGGACGTTGAAGGGGTCTCGTTGCCCGGAATGCTGTTTGAATACCTTCACCTGGATGGGCCATGAGCTATCCCGCTGCCGCATCGGAACGATTGTTGCCCAGTCGAGCGCGCCGTGAGAACGCGCTGTCGCTGCTGTTTTTCCTATGCGCCGCCTTCGCGCTCCTGCTTCGCTTTACGGTGTCGCCGCAGGTGATGAACATGGTCGTCGACTATACGGCCCAGGGGGGCTCGTTCTACGAGAAGCTGCATTTCGGCACCTATGCGATCTTCCTGGTCCTTGCCGTCGTTCTTTTCAGCCGACCGTTTCTGCTGCAGGGCGACGAAATTGGGATATTCAAAGCGTTGATTCGCTTTTCGGTGCTGATGTTCGCGCTGGTGCCCTATCTGTTCGTCACCGGCCGTGCGGGCTCCTCCGGGTTCATCATCGATTCTTATCTGGTGGCCGGCGCCGCAGGCCTGTTGATGCTGGCCTTGAACGCGGAAGTGCGGCGGGCGTTGGGCGACGTCGTGCTTGGAATGGTGATCCTCAGCGCTGTGCTCGGCACGATCGAAGCGGTGACTCAACATCGATTTATGCCTTACGGTCTCAACGAACTGCAGTTCAGGCCAATTGGCCTATCGGCGCACCCGCTGGCGCTAGGCGCGCTCTGCGCCACAGCCATCGGATTCGTGCCGCTGACGCGCTGGCGCATATGGGTGCGGGTGGCATCGATTCTCGTGTTGCTCGTCGGTTGTGCTGCGTCAGGCGCCCGCGCCGCCCTGATGCTCGCTGCGGGAGAAACCCTCATTCTGCTGCTGTTCGTGCCTTGGCCGCGCCTGACTCTCAAGCACCAGCGGCAGGCCAAGTCCGTCGTGCTGCTGTTCGCCCTGGTGAGCGGCGCAGTGCTGGTGGCCATACTATTTTCGGGCGGGCTGCTGAATCGATTCGGCAACACGATCTTTGACGAGAATTTCATGGCGCGGGTGACGATCTACCAGATATTCGGACTTGTTAGCTGGAAAGACATCCTGTTTGGCATGAACGTCGACGACCTCCTGGCGATCGTCAAAGAGAAGCTGCATCTGCCCTATATCGAGAGCGCTCCGGTGGTCATCACCATGCTCTTCGGCTTGCCGATAGCTGTGCTCTTCATAGTGCTGGTATTCTGGTTCATTTTTCGGCTGCTGCGCGCGGCGCCGCTGCCGGCATGGATCGGCACCATGACCTTCCTGCTTGCTGCGCTGTCGAACAACGCGCTCTCGTCAAAAGCGCCGGATATTACGACTATCGTGGTGTTGCTGCTTGCCTATAGAAACGTGCCGTATAGAAACCAGCCGAAGAGCACGTCTTCGACCGCTGTCGCATCCGAGCCGAAACTGGATCGGCTTGGATAAGCGCAGGCTCCAGACGCATCAGCCGGCGCTATCCACAACCTCGACATTGCCTGCGCGATTGAGCGTGTGGATGCCCGCCCGCGCCCATGCCGGTCCTGGGCCGATCGGGTGGGGCGGTGCAAACAGGACATCGAAATCATCAAGCCGATCCAGCCGCATCAATCCCAGGCCGCCGCCATAGGCTCTAGACCCGTTTTGCACCGGCAGCAGCAAAGCGTCGCCCTGGCGGATGAAAGCGCCGCCCGGCCGAGTGGCCGAGTGATCGACGGCGACGGGATTGAGCGCGTGCGCAGCCCACGGCCCACGCAGCGCCGGGGCGGAATAGACGGCCATCGTGTCGGACGCGCTGCCGTAACCGAACCGCTCCGTCCCCAACAGCCAGAAACGGCCGTCGGATTCGAGCAGCGTGGCGTCGTTGAAATCCCTGTCCGTCATCAGCACCGTATCGCGTACCCAGCGATCCGGAAACTGCACGGCACGGTAGAGCACCAGTTCTCGCGCCGTAGCGCTTTCAGGGATCATGAAAATCTCGCCGGAGTGAGCGAACACCTGCGGATATGACAGGTGATGCGCTTCGTCCAGCACCACTTTCGGCACGCCGAAAGTGCCGTCGGTGCCAAGTTCAGCGACAGAAATCACCCCGCGGCCGGTGGAGTAGGGAAACTCCTCGACAAACAGAAAATGACGGCCGTCGCGCTCGAGAACGAACGGATCGGCGTAGAAGCGCTGCCCGTCATCGGCAAGCACGGTGAAGGGCTTACCATCCAGCAGTCCGGTTTCGGCGACGCCTGGACCGTCGATCAGCCGATAAGCAACCTGCCAATAGAAGGGACGCCGACCACGTCGCAGTTTTTGCACGGCGCGGTCGACTAACCCCCTGCCGAAAAAGGGCAGATAGTGCCCGATAAATCCGCCTTTCTGCAGGGGCGGCGCCGGGCTCTCGGCAATCGGCGCAAGTTTGCCCGCGGAAAAGCGGGCGACACATTGGGCAATCAGGGAGATGGCGCCGGCGAGCAGGTCGTTGCTGGTTCGGGACAGCCACAACCGGTCGCTGATCATCGGCCGCGCCCTGGCGACGGCAACGCCGTCGAGGCGCGCGGTGAGTTCGGGCAGCCGCCCGCTCGCCAGCATCTCGGTCATGCCTGCGGCAAAGCTGCTTTGGCCGCAAAATTCGAGCGTCAGGACAGGCGTGCCGCGTCGTGCGGCGGTAGCCGTGAGATCGACTATAAGATCGACTGGGCCGGTGTCGCCGGACGGCAACGGCCGGGAACGGCTTGCCAGTGAGGGGCCGAAGCGCCGGCCCTCGAGCGCCAGCACATTATCCATCGTGCGCGCATTGGGTTCAGGCGTCGGCGCGCGGCAACTCGAAACCGCATGTCCAGCCGCACTCAACCGCGCCAGAAGCTCATTTTCCCAGCGCCGGGATGGGTCGGCGTGGCCGATGATTAAAATATTAGTCAATCCAATATATTCTTTTTCAAGACTACTGCCATAGACTACTTGTCAGCCCAACCTTTCACAAGAGTTAAACCGGGAGAACGCGGCCTTGGTTGTTAATCATATATTAAGAATTGAGATCACGAAGGCGCTTTCCGGCGCTATTATGACTCTTGCGGGCAATAGTCGGCATGTCCCGAAGGCTGCAGGCGACCAGGATCAGCGATGAACGTCCTTTCACGTCCAAAACTGCCATCCAGGCAGAAACTGCTGATCGTGTTCGGCACTAGGCCGGAGGCACTCAAATGCTTTCCAGTGGCGCGTGCCGCCCTCGCTCATCCAGGCTTCATCACCGAAATATGCATAACCGCCCAGCATCGTGAAATGGTCGACCAGGTTGTCGAGCTGACCGGCTTGCCTGTGCACCACGATCTCAACATCATGCAACCCGGCCAGTCGCTGTTCGATGTGACCTCGCGCGTGCTCCTGGGCATGGCCGAGGTGTTGGACAAGGCGAAGCCCGATATCGTCATGGTACAGGGCGACACCACCACGGCAATGGCGGCGGCTCTTGCTGCCTTCTACAAGCGTATCCCCGTCGCTCATGTCGAAGCAGGATTGCGCAGCCACAACATCAACTCGCCGTTTCCTGAAGAACTGAACCGCAAGATTGCCGGCGACATCGCCACCTGGCATTTTGCGCCGACCGTTCAAGCGCGCGACAATCTCATCGCCGAAGGAAAGGCCGAAAGCACCATTTTCGTGACCGGCAACACGGTGATCGACACGCTGTTGCATTTTTCAAGCGCGATCGATGCCGACAGGCTGATGAACGCGAAGCTCGCTGCCAGCTTTCCCTTCCTCGATCCTTCCAAGAAGATGATCCTCGTCACCGGACATCGCCGCGAGAATTTCGACGGCGGCATCCAGCGCATCTGTACGGCGTTGAAGGGATTGGCCGCGCGCGGAGACGTGCAGGTCGTCTACCCTGTCCATCCAAACCCCAATGTGCGCTCGGTGGTCAACGCAGAGCTGGAAGGCGTGCCGAACATCCATCTGGTCGAGCCGCAGGACTATCTGCCGTTTCTGTACCTGCAGAAGCAGAGCTATCTGGTGCTTACCGATAGCGGCGGCGTTCAGGAAGAAGCGCCGTCGCTCGGCAAGCCGGTGCTGGTGATGCGCGAGAATACCGAGCGACCCGAGGGGATCGTGGCCGGCACCGCCCGCCTTGTCGGCACCGATGTCGAAAAAATCCTGTTCAACGCCAATCGCCTGCTCGACGATCAGGCTGCCTATCGTGGCATGGCGGAACGACACAACCCATATGGCGATGGCCGGGCCAGTAACCGGATTGTTGAGGAACTGCTGCATCATGGCTGAAATCAAAACCGTTTCCGTAATCGGCATGGGATATATCGGCCTGCCGACCTGCGCCATTTTCGCCAGCCGCGGGCTCAACGTCATTGGCGTCGATGTCAACGGAGCGGTGGTCGAGAAGGTCAATCGCGGCGAAATCCACATCGTCGAGCCGGACCTTGACGGTCTGATCCAGAAGGTCGTGGCGAACGGCAAGCTCATGGCCTACAGCACGCCGCAGCCGGCGGACGCCTATATCATCGCCGTGCCGACCCCGATGACCCACGATCATAAGCCGGACGTGACCTACGTGCTCGCGGCGGCACGAAGCATCGCCCCCGTGCTGAAGCGCGGAGACCTTGTGGTATTGGAATCGACATCGCCGGTTGGAACCACGCGTATCATGACCGGGCTGCTTGCCGAGTTGCGGCCTGATCTCAAATTTCCTGTCCAGCATGGCGAAGACGCCGATGTGCTGGTCGCCTATTCGCCCGAGCGTGTGCTGCCGGGAAAGGTGCTGACCGAGCTGATCAACAACGATCGCTCGATCGGCGGATTGTCCCGCAAATCGTCGGAGCGGACCGCGGCACTCTATTCGACCTTCGTCACCGGCGACCTGTTCATGACAACGGCCGAAAGTGCTGAGCTGGTGAAACTGACGGAGAACGCGTTCCGCGACGTCAACATCGCCTTTGCCAACGAGCTTGCCGCCGTGTGTCAAGATCTGTCGCTCAATGTATGGGAAGTGATCGATCTCGCCAATCGACACCCTCGCGTGAACATCCTCCAGCCGAGCCCGGGCGTTGGCGGTCACTGCATTGCGGTCGATCCATATTTTATCATCGACGCCGCACCCAACAGCACGCGGCTGATGGCTTCGGCACGCCGGATCAATTCCGAACGGCCCATGTCGGTGGTCAGGGATATCGAGGCCTTGCTCGACCCCTCCCGCAAGCAAACGATCGCCTGTCTTGGCCTCAGCTTCAAAGCCAATATCGACGATCTGCGCGAGAGCCCGGCCGTCGAGGTGGTGAAGCTTCTGTCCGATAACCCCAATGTGAAGATCATTGCGGCTGAACCCAACACAAATGCGCTGCCGCATGAGCTCGAGGGCAGGGGCATCGTGTTCACCGACGCACTTTCGGCCATCGACAAGTCCGATATCGTCGTCCTCCTGGTCGACCATCGGCAGTTCAATCTGGTCGACCCCGAAGCGCTCAAGGACAAGAAGCTCGTCGATACGAGGGGTCTGTGGACGTGGCGCAAGGCACGCAAGCCCGACGCCCGCATCGAAGGCAAGAAACCAGAGGTCGCACAAGTGACGCTTGCAAGGGAGCAGGCCGCATGAACGCGCACGCCCCGGCATGGGCGCAGCATTCCCTGTTGGCATCACGGCGCCGGGAGTTCCTTGGTGCACCGATCCATGCGCTGACCATGGCCGAGACACTGGCCATCGCCGACGAGGCGATGACCCTGGGGCGGCCGCTGCATCATGTGGTCGTGAACGTCGCCAAGCTGGTGACCATGCGCCAGAATGCCGAGCTGCGCGAGGACGTGGCCGGGGCGGACGTGGTCAATGTCGACGGCATCGGCGTGCTTTGGGGTGCACGTCTGTGCGGCGTCGCGCTGCCCGAGCGGGTGGCGGGCGTCGACATCATGATCAATCTGCTGAGCCTCTGCGCGAAGCGTGGATTCAGGCCGTATCTGCTGGGGGCCGAACAGCACGTTCTCGACGCGGTTGTAGTGAGACTTGCCAAGGACCATCCGAGCCTCGTCATAGCGGGAATGCGCAACGGCTATTTCAAGCCGGAGGACGAGGCCGGGATCGTCGCGGCGATCAACGCCTCGGGCGCCGACTGCCTGCTGGTGGCCATGCCGACACCGCGCAAGGAACGCTTTCTCAAACGCTACCGCGATGAACTCGCCTCAAGCTTCGTGATGGGCGTAGGCGGCAGTTTCGACGTCTATGGGGGCAAGGTTGCCCGTGCGCCGAAGCTGATACAAGCGGCCGGCCTGGAGTGGCTGTTCCGCGTCGTCCAGGAGCCGCGACGCTTGTGGCGCCGCTACTACGACACCAACACTGCCTATGCGGGACTGCTGTGCCGGGAGTTCTGGGAGCGTCGCTGGCGCCGAAACGCCGGTTTATAGTTTCGCGTTCCCCCCACAAAACAGGCGTTGCCCCTGGACTTCGCTTTACGCGATCCGTAGCCGCGCTCGCAGCTGGGCGACGAATTGCGTCGCTGCCACGGGGTGGAACAACGAGGTCAGCCCGAAGAAAACCGCGGCGCCGGTGGTGCCGCCGGCGACAAGCGAGAAGATCGCCGGCACGTCGCCGGCCACCATGCTGGCAAGCTTGGCGGCCACCCCCGTGCTGAGCGAGATGATTACCGAAACACCGATGTCGCGCCACGGCACCGGCACCGGTGTGAGCCGCTCGCTGATGATGATGCAGGTTACGGAGCCCACCACCGAGCCCCCCGCCAGCGCCAAAGCGGCGCCGATCTCCGCCATCGGGGGGATCAACAGCAGGGACAATGCGATTGTTGCCACCGAGCCGAAGAGATTGGCGATGATCAGCAGCCACGGCCGCTTGTGCGCGTGCACCACGACGCCATAGACGAAGCTGGTGAGGTTGGCGCACAGCACGCTGAAGGCAATGATCGGAAACAGCAGGCCGAAGCGGCCGTGATATTGCGAGGGCAGCATGAGCTCGGTGATATCGCTGCTGAGCGCGACCAGCATCGCTGCAATCGGCAGGCAAAGCCGCATCATCAAGGCCATTAACTGCGACAGCAACCGACCCGATGCCGCGGGCCCATCCTCGTCGAACCGGCTAACCACCTCGGGAAAGGCGCCCATGTTGATGGCGTTGGCGACCATATCGATAGGCTGGCGGGCCAGCGCATAGGCTGCCGCGAAGATCGCCACGGCGCTGGCATCGTAATAGAACTTGAGGAACAGACGCTCCGCGCTGTTGAGCCCGAAGCCAACCAGCGCCATGATGATCAGCGGCACACCGAGCGCAAAGAAGTCCCTGTGGGTGAAACGCGGCGGACCGGCAACGAGCCGTCGCGATGCCATGATGCCCGCCACGATGCCGGCAATCAAGGCGCCGAGGCTCGAGCCGAGCGACACCGTCAGAAAGCTATCCTGAAAGACAAGGATAGCGCCGATCGGTAACGCGAGTTGCAGCAGGGCACGCAGGGCTTCTAGCATCGAATAGACCGAATGGCGCTGCTGCATCTGCAGCACCGTCAACGCGAAGCGGCTGATGGACCCGGCGACCAGATAGCCGCAGACTGCGATCGCGAACTCGATCCAGCGTTCAGGCACGATCACCGCCGACGCGCCTACCGATATGACCAGCGCCAGTGCCGTGGTGGCAAGCAACACCTGCCCGGCCAGCATCAGGCTGCCGCGGCTGACTTCGCCCTTGCCGCCAAGCCTGAGCAAGGCGATGCGCAGCCAGTTGGTGACGGCAATGTCGGTCATTTCCCCGACGGTCACCACCAGGGTGAGCAGGCCATACTCGGTCTGGTCGATCAAACGCGTCACGACGACCAGCAGGAGCAGCGCCGAAATTCGCGTCAGCAGGATCGCCGGAGCATAAATGAGCGTGGAACGGAGCAGCAAGGGCGTGTCCCTGGAAAACTCACCTTCGACTAGCCGCCGACTGGCGGAAAATCCAGCCCGATGACGCCGAAGGGTGAACAGATTCAGTTTGAACTAAAAGATTTGCCGTAAAACTTATCGGGAACGTTTGCTTTGCAGTTACCCGGTCTGTGTTATTTAGAGTACCATCATGTTGCAGCGCCTCATATCCGATCGAAAAATACATGTCCTGGTCGCGACGCCCTCGGGCGTTTCGGGGCAGGGCGGCATCGACCGCATCATGGGCGCGCTGAAGCAGGAGTTCGAACGGCAAGAAATCGCCGACATCGATGTGTGCTTCCTTGCCAGTCGTGGCCCGGGGCATGTCGGACTTTCGATCTTCTATATGCTCGGTTTTTGCTTACGGATGCTTAAAGCGCGTCTGGCTGGACGCGCCGATGTCATTCATATCAACATCTCAGTTTCCGGCAGCACCTACCGCAAGATGGTGATCGCCGCCTGCGCACGGCTGCTGTCGATACCCTATGTCCTGCATTTGCACGGGGCGCAGTATCAGACATTCTGGAAAGCCGACCGCGGTTTCATTAGCCGCCGTATCAAAGCTCTGTTCGAGCATGCCGATCGGGTGATCGTTTTGGGCAGGCTTTGGCGCGATTTCGTCGCCAGCCGGGCGCCGGGCGCAGCCGGCAATATCGTGATCGTGCCCAATGCGACCGAAGTCCCGTCGCTGGCGCATGTCGGCGGCGGCGACCATGTGCATATCCTGTTCCTGGGCCGCATCGGCGACCGCAAGGGCGTACCGCAATTGTTAGACGCGCTGCACCGCATGAGCCCTGTCAAGAATTGGCGCGCCACGATTGCCGGCGATGGCGAAGTCGAGGCGGCACGGGCAAAATCGGCCGCGCTGGGGATTGCAGACCGGATCGCCTTTCCGGGTTGGGTGGGACCGGACGATGTCGCATCGCTGATTTCTTCGGCCGATATTCTGGTTCTTCCATCCTTCGCCGAAAATCTGCCGATGTCGGTGATCGAAGGCATGGCAGCCGGTTTGGCGGTGGTGGCGACCCCGGTTGGCGCCGTCGAAGACATAATCACCGACGGGCAATCCGGGCTGCTGGTGCCGCCAGGCGATGTTACAGCGTTGACCGAGGCGCTGAGCCGCCTCGCGGAGAACCCGGCACTGCGGGCAAAGCTTGGTGCCGGTGCCATGGCAGTGCATCGGGAACGGCTTGAGCTCGCCCCGTTTGTCGGCGCAATCTGCGATGTCTGGCGGTCGGCCGCGTCAAGCCGTCAACCGGTCAAGCGCTGAGGCCGACGATCGCGGCGGCGCGTCGAGCCTGAATTCGCGGTGGAATATCTCCAAATTCAACAGCGCCCATATCAGCTTTTCGTGGTCTGCGGCACGCGTGGTGTGTTCCGAGACGATTTGATCTAGCTGTTTCGGACTCAGATAGCTGCGAATGACGGAGTGAGGCGAGCAAAGATGGTCATGCACGTAGTTCCTCATCGATCCGCGAAACCATTCGGCGACCGGTACCTTGAACCCGACCTTGCGGCGGCTGAGAATTTCCTCCGGGAGGATATTGGCCATGCTGTCGCGCAGGATCTGCTTGCTGTGCAACCAACCCAGCCTGTAGCGATCGGGCAATTTGCTGACGAATGAAACCAGGTCTCGATCGAGGAACGGCATTCTTCCTTCGATTGAGCCGGCCATCATCATGTGGTCGCCTCGTTCCAGGAGATTGTCAGGCAGCCACGATGTCTGATCGAAAAACAGCACGCGGCGAAGATGGGAAGCCGCAGCGCTTGACGAGAACGGAAAGTCGTTGCGCTCATAACGGCGATTTGCGGACGCGCCGATCAGGCAAGCGCGCTGCTGCGCCGAAACGGCTCCAAACCAGGAGACCATCCGGGCGGCAAAGTCCCTTTCGCCCGCGGTGCGGGCAAACGTATCGACCTTGGCCGACGCGCCCGGCATGGCGCGTACCAAAGGGGAAAGGACGTTATCGTGCAGCGAGGCTGGAACAAGCGACTGGTAGATCCCGGCCAGTGATTCCGCGCGATGCTTGGGATAGCCGCCGAGAATCTCGTCGGCTCCTTCTCCGGTGAGCACCATCTTGACGTCCTGCGAGGCGCGCTCCGACATCAGGTAAATTGGAATATCGCTGCTTTGCGAAACAGGTCCCCCGCGTTGGCGAACCATCGCGGGCAGGTGATCCATCAGATCGCCTGGCTGGATGACAAGTTCGCAATGATCGGTCTTGAAATGATCGGCAACGCGCCGGGCGAATGCAAGTTCGCTATAGGCTGCGTCGTCGAACCCGACGGAAAACGTGCGAATGGGCGTGGCGCTGTGCCTGGCCATCAGGGCGACGATAGCCGAGGAGTCGAGTCCTCCGGAGAGAAAGGCCCCAAAAGGTGCATCGCTGCGCATCCTGATCTCGACGGAATGGTCGAGCAGTTCCAGAAATCGCTTCTTGGCGGTTTTTCCGTCGATCCGCTCGGTCAGGGCCACCTGATCCGGAGGCGTATAGTAGCGCGTTTCCTTGACCACCCCTTGCGACCAGACAGCATAGCTTCCGGGATTGAGCTTGCGGATCTGTTTAAAAAGCGTGCGTGGTCCCGGCACATAACGCCAGTTCAGATACTCGTCCACCGCATCCAGATCGAGTTGCTGCGCATCTTGCTGCGCCGACAACAATGCGTTGATCTCCGAGGCAAACAGCAGCAATCTTTCGCTTTGCATGAGGTAAAGCGGCTTTTCCCCGAAGGGATCCCGGCCGAGGATCAATTCTTGCCTCTGAGCATCCCAGAGTGCAAAGGCGAACATGCCGCTCAGCCGGTCGAACATTGACAAGCGCCACTGATCGTAGGCTCGGAGCAGCACCTCGGTATCGGAGCGCGTTCGAAAATGATGGCCAAGGCCGATCAGTTCCTGGCGCAGCTCGATGTAGTTATATATCTCGCCGTTGAAAATTATTTTGAGACGACCGTCCTCAATCTGCATCGGCTGATTCGACTCGGGCGCTAGGTCAATGATCGCCAGGCGGCGATGAACCAATGCCAATTGTTGCTCGCCGGTATTCAGGTCCAATATCTCGGTGCCTTCGGCATCGGGACCGCGATGCCGCAATGCGTTTGACATTCTGGCGGCCCGCTCTTGTGGATTTTTAGCCCTTCGCCCGATCCATCCGGCAATTCCACACATTGTTCCCCCCCTAGGCGCGCGCATTCCCCACTCAGTACAACAAATGTGTTAAACACTTCGTGCCAATACAACCCAACCGGGAGAAAGCTGCCATGGGCCGTTCCTCGATCGAGCCTGGCCGTCAGGGGTTGCCACCGGTTGTTCGCTGGTGAGGGCGAGTGATGGCACCTATGGCAGGCCCAATGCCTGCAGCATCTCCGGGTCGGGAACCGGGGGACCATCGGGCGGGATGAGGCTCATCCCATAGGGATTGGAGAACTCCCAGACAGACCATGGGATCGCGAAGCGTTCGGCCTCTCGGCGCACTGCCTTGAGATAGCGCGAACGGTCGGCCTCAAAGGCGCCCATGCGGCCGTCCGCGGACATGAGGATAGCGCCGAATTCGCCCATGAAGAGCCGCCGGCTGGGAATGCCATGGCCTTCAGCCCAGTCGACAGCCTGGCGAAAGCTGGCCTCCAGTTGGCTCTGGCCCCAGTTCTGCTCGAAATAGTTCGCGATTGCTTGGCGCGCGGTGGCCATGTTCATGACCTGCTCGACCCTGCTCAAGCCGGCAGCTTCCATCCGCGCTCTAAGGGTTTCGGTCACCACTTCGGGTGTACTGCTGTCGGCCGGCCAGGGAAGTCCCGAAGCAAAGCTGATCGTGTCATCGGGCCGCTGGTGGGTGAAGCTGTGCGGCTCATACATATGGAAGCTGTAATAGAGGTTTGGGTCATCAAAGCCGGGGCTGAGGTTGACCAATCCGGCAATGCTGCCGCCGCAGGCGCCGGTTGCAACGATGGTAAGTTCGCTGCTGACCGCTCGAATGTCGTGGACGGTCCCTGCCATGATCCGCTGCCAGTGATCGCTGCCGCTCGCATCGCAAGGGTAGTATGCGGGCTCGTTGTAAGGTTCGAGGGCGACTTTGTCGGTGCCTATCTTGACCAGCATGGCGGCGACCGCCACAACCATTTGACGATAGCGGGCAACGCCCTCGCTGTCGGCGCCGCCATAGATCATCTCCATGCTGTAGTCGGGAACCTGAGTGACGCCATGCAGGTCGAAAACCACCTTGAGGCCGGTCGACGTGATCCGCTCGACGGCGGCGGCAAGTATGTCCAGCGCCTGCTGCCGCCTGGCGTCCCCGCTGGCAAGCAGCGGGCCGGGATCGACGCTCAGCCGGACGAAGTCGAAGCCCATCGATCGGATGTGGGCAAACACCTCCCCGGCCGGCCAGTCGGTGAGCGGCCTGCTTTCCGCAAGCCACTCCTTTTCGCTGCGATAGGGCGGCCAAACGTAGGTTCCGTCTTTCGCCACCGGCGACCAGTTGAGCCACTGATGCACGCCAACGCCGCGCTTGAGAGGGATGGGCTCTGCCTCGGCCGCCACAAGCAAGGCGAGCACCCAGGCAACAAAATACACCGCTTTTCGCATCGCTCCCTCCGCATGCTCGCGGGAGATATTAACCGCAACGAACGGGAAAGAAGATTGCCGGCCCGCAGCTTTTCGACGGCATGGTATACAAGGACCGAAACGTTGACGGGGCGTGCATGAGAATCGGCTGGTACATCAACCGATTGCGCAGCATGGGACCGGCCGAGGTGTTGCACCGGCTGGGCGAGCAACGTCGAAGGATCGCGTCGCGCCGCCGCGATGATGGGTGGGAGCGCTATCCATCGCCGCAGTTGCACCCAGTGCTGCCCGGATTTCGCCATGCTGCGCTGGCAGCGACCGACGCTCAACGGCAGGCCATAGCGGCGGCCGCGCAAGAGATGCTTCATGGCCGGTTTTCGGCACTCGGGCGGACATGGCCAAAGCGTGAGCCCGATCGTTTGTTTCCTGCTGAGCTTTGGCGTCTTGATCCGGTAACCGGCAGGCTTTGGCCTGGCGCCGAGGCTCATACTTTCGATATCGATTTTCGCGATGGCGGCGACCTTGGCGATATAAAATATGTCTGGGAGATCAACCGGCTGCAGCAATTGCCAGTACTGGCTGCACACCTGCTCCTCAGCGAGGACAATCGATCCCGGAGTGCCATTGAGGCGGCAATCGGCAGTTGGCATTCCGCCAATCCGCCGTACCGAGGCATTGGCTGGGCTTCCGGCATCGAAGTAGCGCTGCGAGCCATCAGCCTGATCGTCACCCTGGACCTTATCGGTGACCGGCTTGACCCGGCGACGCTGCGGAAAGCCGGTGAGATACTCGCGGCAAGCGCCTATTGGCTGCCGCGGTTTCCGTCGCGATATTCCTCCGCCAACAACCATCTCGTCGCAGAGTTGGCTGGCGAATATCTGGTTGGCCTGGCGCTCGGGGCCGAATCCGAAATTGCCCGCAGCGCGCTCTTAAATGAGACGCACAAGCAGATTCTTGCCGACGGCGCCGGTGCCGAGCAAACGCCGACCTATGCAGCCTTCAGCGCCGAACTCATCTTGCTGTGCGCCGCCGCGGCGCGCCAGGCGGGAACGCCGTTTCCCTCGGCCGTCGAAGCGCGTCTGGGCGCCTTCGCCAATTTCGTCGGCTGGCTGCCACAGAAAGCCGCCCGCTTCGGCGACGACGATGAGGGCCATGTGCTGAAGCTGGGCGACGAGCCGAACTATATCCGATCCGTCGCGGCCGCCATCCACGGCTTACTGGGGACGCCGGGCAACGCGCCGGAGCCTGACGATTTTCGTTCGCTTTTCTTTGGTGCGCCGTCAGGCCCGGCGCCCACGGTGCATGGCTTGCAGACATTCACGCAAGGCGGGCTCTCCGTCTGGCGCGGAGCAATGAATGGCCGCAATGTCGAACTGACGTTCGACCATGGACCGCTCGGCTATCTCTCGATAGCGGCGCACGGCCATGCCGACGCGCTGTCGCTCACCCTGTGCATCGACGATGAGCCGGTGCTGGTCGATCCCGGCACTTGGCTCTACGGTTCGGGAGGCGCATGGCGCGACTGGTTCCGCTCCACACCGGCGCACAACACGCTGAACATCGAGGGCAAGAGTCAAAGCACCATCGCTGGAAATTTCAACTGGTCGCACAAGGCAGTCGCAGCGCTGGTGGAGAGCGAACCGGAACCGCACTGGAGGCTGAGCGCCCGGCATGACGGCTATAGAAGCCGCTTCGGCGTCGTGCATCAGCGCACTTTGGCGCGCCAGGCCGATGGCATCCTCATCACCGACCAACTGCTCGGCGGCAGGCGCCAGTCCGAGATCGTCTTCCAACTGGCCGCCGGCCTCCATGCCGAGCGGCACGAAGATACGGTCACGGTATTGCGCGGCGACGAGGTACTGTTGGCCATCCGCTTTCCTGATGCTGTGCTCGATATCGGCGCCGGCGGTGACATGCCGGGCCAAGGCGGTTGGGTTTCACTGCGTTTTGGCAGCAGGCAGCAAGCCGAACGCCTCGCCTGGCACGGTGAAGTGGGCGAAGCCGGGATCGATATCCATCTTGCCCCAATTCACCCGCCGCGACAGCAAAAACCGGTGCCAACGTAGAGTTGCCGCGTGAGTTCCAGCCGTATTCGACATTAATTACGTTTGGACATTTAGCGGTTTCGTTACCGTTGATCTGCTAGTCTCGCACCATCCAGCCTGCTTTGCCCGCTGCGCCCCGCAACAGCCACTGGTTGCAGGCGGCGTAGCGAGTTTGGCGGGAATTTTGTGCTTTGCTATTCGCCAGATCGCCTTCTTACGACCCCCAGACTGCCTTCTTACGACCAGGAGCCGCTGCATCAATGTTTTCCGAATTTGCCAGAGCGATTGTGGAAAAGCTTTCGAACGTCAATCTGACCACGCTCGGCCTGCTTCTCCTCACCGCACTGGGCAGCGCGGTGATCGCCTACTGGCGAACTGCCGAACATAAGTCCCTCAGGGACTTTTTCGACTTCGCCTTCCCACAGGAAGTCATCCTGCACCCGTCGGCGCGAGCCGACGCCATGTTCTGGATCACGAAACGGGCGATGATGCCTTTCCTGCTTATTCCTGCCGGCGTCACCTTCGTCGTCGCGGTGGGCTATGGCACACGCGAGGCAATTGGCTGGCTCCTTAACATCCACGCGCCGCTTCTCGGCGGCCGGGCGGGACCGGTGACGATCGTCATCTTCACCGCAACCATGCTGGTCGCCTATGATATTTCATACTACCTCTACCACGTCGCCCAGCACCGTTTCCCGTTCCTGTGGGAATTGCACAAGGTACATCATTCGGCCGAGGTGATGGTGGGGATCACCAAGGACCGGGTTCATCCGCTGGACGATCTGATGAACCGTATGTGGGATGGCGTCATCCCGGGCATCTGCTTCGGGATCTGGAGCCTGATCGCACTCGATCCGGTAGAGGTCGCTATCTTCGGCATCAACGTCTACGTCATCCGCAACATCCTGATGATGGACTTTGTTCGCCATACGCATCTCAAGATATCGTTCGGCCCGTTGAACAACATCATCCTGTGTCCGCACTGGCACCAGGTGCATCACAGCATCGACCCTCGTCATTATGACAAGAATTTCGGCCTGCTTTTTTCGTTCTGGGATCGTCTGTTCGGAACGCAATTTGTCCCGGAGCCCGATGAAGACCTGAAATTTGGCCTGGTCGATCGCGATGTGCGCGATTACCAGTCGCTCTTTGGGCTCTACATCCTGCCGCTCAAGAAGATGGCAAGGCATGTCATGCGACTGTTTCACAGACGGCCCAATGTGGTCGCGCAGCCACAGGACAGTTCTCCTTCATGAACACCGCTGTTTCCATCGACGTCCTAGGCGCGGAGCGCCTGGAAATCGTCCGTTCGGCGGATCGCCTGGCTGCGGTCGAAGCCGCTTGGATGGAGCTTTGGCATCGTACCGACGGGCTGATCTTTCAAAGCCATGCCTGGATTTCGGCATGGTGGAGTACCGTACAACGCCGTGACCAGCGCGCGTTGCGGATCGGCCTGGTCTGGAAGGGCGAGAGACTCGTTGCTGTCGTTCCGCTGGCGATCGGCAGGCGCAGGGGGCTGCGGTTTCTCGAATGGGCGGCCGGCAGCTATACCGACTATGGGGATATTCTCGTTGCTCCGGAATGCTCGTTATCGGCGCTGCAGGAGCTATGGACCCAACTCTGCGATGCCGGCGGCTTCGACCTTGCCTTGATCAATCGTCTCTCACCGGATGCGGCGGCCCGCAAAATTTTCACGCCAGGAGCTTCCGGCGGCATCAGGCTTCGTCCGTTTCACCGAACGGAAGTCAGCTATCGCGTTGCCGGACAATGGGAAAGCGGAGCGGCATGGTTCGCGGGCCAGTCGAAAAAGACGCGCCAGAACTATCGGCGCGGCATCAAAGCGCTGGAAGAAACCGGACAGGTGAGATTTCGCCTGCTTGCCCCCGACGAGCCGCTGCAACCGGTACTGGAGCGCCTCGCGGCCTTGAAGCGGAAATGGCTGACCGAGCGCATGCGTGAGTCAGACCTGTTCGAAGAGGGCGTCCCGGTACTCGCCGCGCTCGTCGGTGCGTTGGCGCGCGCCGGCGTGCTGCATATCTTCGTCCTCGAATGCAATGGCGTGATGGTCGCGGTGTCGATCAATTTCGTCCAGCACGACGTGATGATGGCCTTCGTGACGACGTTCGATCCGGATTTCGGCCGGGCGTCGCCGGGTGTGATCCTGTTGATGGATTACGTGCAGTGGTCGATAGATCACGGTTTGAGCATGGTCGATTTCCTCTGTGGCGCAGAGTCGTTCAAACACAAATTCTCAACGCAGGCGGTTACGCTGGAATCCGTCATCGGGACGCGCACGGCACAGGGCGCGCTTGCACTTCTTGCCGATCGTGTTCTCCAGACGGTCAGGCATATGCGCGAGCGGTCATCGGCACCACCAGAGGGACGCGATGCGCCCGCTCAAGCCGAAGCAGCCTTGGACTAAAGCGCGTCGCGTTCGATCGGCCTCATGCAACGCGCTTTAGATTCTTGTTTTAACATGTCGTTATCGCAAAACCGCTGCACACTTTTGCGCGACATGCTTTAGAACGGTTCATCGTTTCACGGAAACGGCCCGCTCGCAAAAAGCTCAAATGAAGCGCGGTATCGGACCGTTTTGCGGCGTGGTGCGGTCGCCGAGGTCGAGGAAGATTTCGTCGATGTAGCACCATCCCCAACCTTCCGGCGGATCGTAGCCTTCGATGACAGGATGGCCGGTTGCCCGAAAATGCTTGGTGGCATGACGGTTGGGCGAGTCGTCGCAGCAGCCGACATGGCCGCATGTGCGGCAGAGCCGCAGATGCACCCACTGCGAACCGCTCTTCAGGCATTCCTCGCAGCCGAGCGCGCTCGGTGTCACGCCGCGAATGTCCCCGGCGTGCCTGCATTCGTCTGCCATCATACGCTCCTGACCAGTTGTGGCGCCACGGCGAGACTGCCGTTTCGCGCGAGATATTGGCGGGTTGAGACATGGTTCGAACCTATCGCCGGTTTCCGACAGTTTGAAGCGGTTTTTGCGGCTTGCGGCCGGTAGGAACCTGGCCCGCCTGTCGGAAAACGCTATGTCCTTCGCTTCGCAGTTAACTGATCGCAGCCGTGCGACGGTGTCGTCGCGACGTGCCTCACGATCCGTTGCATCTCCTTGATTTGTTTGATTTGCGCATCCCGGCAAACCCGGCGCATGCTGCTTTAGCCGGCACCTGCCTAAGCCGGCCAGGCCCGGCGGGCCGTCCTGTGTCAAACTCTCGGCCGCCGGGCTTCTGGACAGCAGAAAACGGCCTGTGTCCGAGCACTCCGCAAACTGGCCCGCGGCCTGTTGTTCGGCGAGTGCTCAGGCAGCTACCTGAAGCACAATCTTGCCGCGCGTGTGCTGCTTCTCGAGCTGTTCCTCGGCCCTGGCGACTTCCTCAAGAGGATAGATTGCCTGCACGAATGGCCTGACCTTCCCGGCGTCGATGAGGCGGCTGATCTCGGCAAGCTGCGCCGCGTTCGGCTTGGTCAAATAGGAAACGCCGCGAGCCCGATGCAGGCGGGCCTTCTCCGCCGACGGTTCGGAAAGCGTTGAGACGAGCGTCCCGCCGGGCTTGAGCACGTCCCACGAGCGGTCCTGTGTTTCACCCGCTACCAGGTCGAAGACGAGGTCGACGTCCTCGACAAGCTCCTCGAAGCGCTGGTTCTTGTAATCGACCGCCTGGTCGGCGCCAAGCGCGCGGACGAAATCGAAATCCTGCGCGGACACAGTCGTCGCGACAAACGCGCCCGCGGCCTTTGCGAACTGCACCGCCAGATGACCGACGCCGCCGGCGCCGCCATGGATAAGGACCCGCTGCCCGGATTTGAGGCCGCCGTGATCGAAAAGGCCTTGCCACGCGGTAAGGCCCGCAAGTGGCACGGCGGCGGCTTCGGCGTGGCTTAAGCGTTGCGGCTTCGCCGCCGCCTCCGTTGCCTTCACGACGACATATTCGGCGTTGCCGCCGCGGTCGTTGCCGAGCATGGCATATAGCGGATCGCCCTTCTTCAGCGTATGGGCCCGCGTGCCGCACAGTTCCACCACGCCGGATACGTCGCGGCCGAGCGTGACGGGCAGATCCGCGCCCGAAGAGCCCTCGCGAACCTTGTAGTCGACGGGATTGACGCTTGCCGCGTAGACCTTGAGCGTGACCTCGTCGTCATGCGGCTGAGGCAACGGAACCGCGTCCAGCGAAAGAACCTCCGGTCCACCAAAATCGTGGATACGGACGGCCTTCATCGTAATCATGGCTTGCTCCTCGTCGGGTTGCAGTCCAGTTCGCTCTGAACAGTTTCGCCGGCAGGCCGGCGTCTATCCAGCCGGCGGTTCGGTCGTAGCAAAGGCCGGCCGGTGGTGCGCCGTCAGTGTATCGTTTGCGAATGCTCGCCGCCGGGTTGCGAGATGCCGCTCAGCGCTTCACCTGCTGTCGCCGTCTCGCTGTTGGTGGCGAGGTCGCCCAGCGAAACGATGCCGACCAGGCGCTTGTCGCGGTTCAGCACCGGCAAGCGGCGCACTTTCAGGTCAGCCATGTTACGCAGAACATCCTCTGCGTCTTCGTCTTCGAAGCAATACCTGACCTCGGTGCTCATCACTTCCCGTACCTTGGCGTCAGGTGTCTTGCCTTGGGCGACGCCGCGGATTGCGATGTCGCGATCGGTTACCATGCCGACAAGCCGATCGTTCTCGCCCACCGGCATTGCGCCGGCGTCGAGGCGACCCATCATTTCAGCCGCATCGCGCAGGGTTTGCTGCGGACTGGCGATCTCGACGTCCTTTGTCATGCAGTTGCCAACTTTCATTTTAACCTCCCTTGGTTGCAGGGCCCGCCGCCGGTTTCCAGGATGAAAGGGTGAATGAGCGCCAGCGCAAAACGTTCCATGGCAAGACCCGTTTCGAGCGCTTCGCCGAAATCACCCTTGCCATCCTCCACCCGACTGCCCTTCAGGCGGTCGGCCCGGGAAAGGTCGGTTCCGAAGGAATTTCGGAAGGCGTGCCGGGAGGAACTCCGATCGGCTCCTGGTCCGGCGTCGGAATTGGATCCGGCGAGGGCGGGGGTACGCCTGGAGGTTCTCCCGGCGGAGTCTCCGGCGGGGCAGGCGGCCGGGCCGGCTCCGGATTGGGATTGTCCGGCAGTGGATTCGGGTTGTTCGGATCGGGGTTGTTCATCGATCACTCCCTGACATCTGTGGCCTGATCTCCGCCAGAGCGGGGGTGCCGCAGCGGCGAGCAGGCTCTCTTGTCCTAAACCGAGGGGAAGCAAAAGCGTTCCCGCATCCGATGCCAAGCGCGGTGCCAATCTATCGGGCTATCGGGCGGTTCCCAGGCTGGCATACATCCCGTTGGTGCGGAACTGCGTCGGGTTGATGCCGTAGAGGCGGCGGAAGACCTTCGAAAAATAATTGGCATCCTCGAAGCCGCACATGATGGCGACTTCCTTGACCGGCAGGAAATCGGCCTTCGTCAGCAACTTCGCCGCGAGCTGCAGTCGCTGCTGCAGCACGAATTCGGCGGGCGGAAGTCCCTCGCTCTCGGCGAAGCAGCGCGAGAAATGCGCGCGGCTCAGGCCGCTGATCTCAGCGAGATCGGCAACGCGGAGCGGCCTGTCGAGATTGGCCCTGATGTGATCGATGACCGGCTGCATGGCGCTCTTGTCGTCGGTGACGGCATGCGAGCCGAAGACATCGTCGTAGAGCGCCATGGCTGCTTCATAGGCGACGGCCGAGGCGGCTCCCGGCGAGACCGCGCCCGTGATCAGGCGCACACTGCAATCAGCCAGATGATCGATCGTCGAGGGCTGCAGCCGCAGCACCGGACCGACGGCGGCAAGGATCGACCTGTGGATGCGCAGTGCCTCCTCGCCGTTCATCGATATCCAGAAGAACTCCCAGCGTTCGCCCTTGGCCAGCCAGTAACGGTGGTTGTGCGGCACGAGAACCAGCAAAGTGTCGCCCTTTTGCAGGCGGTAGTTCCGGTTCTCGTAGCGCAATCGGCCGGTGCCGCTGATCGTATGCTGGAGCACGGTAAACGGCGTCAGGCCGCGCTTGCGCCCATCCCAGTCGTAGACCTCGTTCTCGCGCACTTCATAGCCGGTGCTTGTCGGCATGGTGTGTAGGCGCTGGCGCCCGCGCGGCAGCGATACCGTCCTGCCCGCCGGCCCGATGTCGATCAAGTTCCGCAGCACAAAATTACCCCTAAAAGCATAATCCTTCTCTGGTCGCGTGCCGAATAAGGCGCATAATCCCTCGAGAAAAGCAAAAGAAACCGCGGTCAAAGAGCGGATGGGAGGAAGTGCTGGATTCCAGCCTGCATAGCGTCGCAGGCGGGCCAGCCTCTTTTCGCCGCCTTTGCCCTAGCGTTCGATCAGGTCGAGGTGAGGCTGATGAGTTTCAAGATCGCTATCATCGGTGCGGGAAGCGTCGGGTTCACCAAGAAGCTCTTCACCGACATTTTGTGCGTTCCTGAATTCAGGGATGTCGAATTCGCATTGACCGATCTCAGCGAGCGCAACCTCCAGATGATCAAGTCGATCCTCGACAGGGTCGTCGAATTCAACAGGCTGCCGACCAAGGTTACGGCAACGACAGACCGCCGTGCTGCCCTCGAGGGCGCACGCTACATCATCAGCTGCGTTCGCGTCGGCGGTCTCGAAGCCTATGCGGACGACATCCGCATTCCCTTGAAGTATGGCATCGACCAGTGCGTCGGCGACACGATCTGCGCCGGCGGCATCCTCTATGGCCAGCGCAACATTCCGGTGATCCTCGATTTCTGCAAGGATATCCTCGAAGTCGCCGAGCCCGGGGCGAAATTCCTGAACTACGCCAATCCGATGGCCATGAACACCTGGGCGGCGATCGAATATGGCAGGGTCGATACCGTCGGCCTCTGCCACGGCGTCCAGCATGGCGCCGACCAGATCGCCGAAGTGCTCGGCGCCAAGTCGCGCACCGATCTCGACTACGTCTGCTCCGGCATCAATCACCAGACCTGGTTCATCGACCTGCGTCTCAACGGCCGCAAGATCGGTAAGGACGAGCTGGTTGCCGCCTTCGAGGCGCATCCGGTCTATTCGCAGCAGGAAAAGCTGCGCATCGATGTCCTGAAGCGCTTCGGCGTCTATTCGACCGAAAGCAACGGCCATCTTTCCGAATACCTGCCCTGGTATCGCAAGCGGCCGGACGAAATCACCCGCTGGATCGACATGTCCGACTGGATTCACGGCGAGACCGGCGGCTACCTTCGTTATTCGACCGAAACACGCAACTGGTTCGAAACGGAGTTCCCGCAATTTCTGGAATCCGCCGCCAGGCCGATAGACCCCGCCAAGCGCTCCAACGAGCATGCCAGCCACATTCTCGAGGCGCTGGAGACGAACCGCGTTTACCGCGGCCATTTCAACGTCAAGAACAACGGCATCATCACCAACCTGCCGCAGGACGCGATCATCGAGTCGCCCGGCTTCGTCGACCGCTTCGGTATCAACATGGCCTCCGGCATCACGCTGCCGGAGGCCTGCGCCGCCACTTGCATTTCCTCGATCAACGTCCAGCGCATGTCGGTTCATGCGGCGATCTCCGGCGATGTCGACCTGCTGAAGCTCGCGGTCCTGCACGACCCGCTGGTCGGCGCGGTTTCGACGCCGGAAGAGGTTTGGCAAATGGTGGACGAAATGGTCGTCGCCCAGGCTCGCTGGCTGCCGCAATATGCCGATGCGGTGCCGGCCGCGAAGGAACGGCTTTCGAAATCCAGGATCAAGACCCGCGAATGGGCCGGTGCGGCAAGGCGCGACGTCCGTTCGATCGAGGAATTGCGTGCGGAAAAAACGGCTCTCAAGCAGGCCGTCTGAATTTCGCCAGAACGGATCGCGGCAAGCTTTCGGGAGGATTTTCCGCACCCGTCTGTACATTCGTTCGAGGAGAAATGGAGCGGCGTCAACGCGCTCCTGAACAACAGGGAGGAGAGACGATGAGGAATTTTCGAAACATTGGCATTCTCGCCGGGCTGGCGCTTAGCGTCTCGGCCTCGGCGCTGAACGCGTATGCATCCGAGCCGACCGTGCCGCCGGTGCCCGCGCAATTTCCCGCCGAGGGAAAGATCAAATACGTCGCGCGCGACTCCATCCTGGAGTTCAAGGCACTTCCGGAATACCACGAACCCGATTGGGTCACCGACAAATACGTCAAGGCAGGCAAGCTGCCGCCGGTCAAGGACCGGCTGCCGAAGGAGCCGCTGGTCTTCAAGACCGGCAATATGCCGGACGGCGTCGGTGTCTACGGTGATACGATGCGTCATGTCATCGGCGGCCGGCCGGAGGGCTGGAACTACGGCGCCGGCCAGACGCAAGGCTGGGGCGGTATCGACATCGGCCTTTCCGAATGCCTGACGCGCACCGCGCCGCTGTTCCAGGTCGAGGCCAAGGACACGGAGCCGCTGCCGAACCTCGCCAAGAGCTGGGACTGGTCGAAGGACGGCCACACGCTGACGATGCATCTGGTCGAAGGCGCCAAATGGTCGGACGGCGTTCCGTTCAACGCCGACGATGTGATGTTCTACTGGGACGACGAGGTGATCGACCCCAATGTGTCGCCGCTGAACGGCGCGACGCAGGAGACCTTCGGCGTCGGCACGACGTTGAAGAAAATCGACGACTACACCGTCGAGTGGACGTTCAAGGACGCCTTTCCGAAACAATACCTTTACGCCATGGCTTACGGCACCTTTTGTCCGGGCCCGTCGCATATCCTGAAGCCGCAGCATCCGAAATATTCGAAGAACACCTACGAGCAGTTCAAGAACGCGTTCCCGCCGGAATATATGAACATGCCGGTGATGGGTGCCTGGGTGCCGGTGGCATACCGCCCCGACGACATCATCGTCATGCGTCGCAATCCGTACTATTGGAAGGTCGACGAGAAGGGCAACCAGCTGCCGTATCTCAATGAACTGCACTACAAATTGTCGACCTGGGCCGACCGCGACGTTCAGGCGGTATCGGGGGCGGGCGACTTCTCCAATCTGGAGCAGCCAGAGAACTTCGTCGCCTCGCTGAAGCGCGCGGCGCAAAAAGACGCACCGGCACGGCTTGCGTTCGGCGCGCGGCTGATCGGCTATAATCTGCGCATGAATTTCTCAGCCAATGGCTGGGGCAACCCCGACGAGCGCGGACAGGCGATACGCGAGCTGAACCGCAACGAGGACTTCCGCAAAGGCGTCACCATGGCGCTCAACCGCAAGGCGCTCGGCGACTCGCTGGTCAAGGGTCCGTTCACTGCCATCTATCCGGGCGGCTTATCCTCGGGCACGAGCTTCTACGACCGGAAGTCGACGGTCTACTACCCCTTCGATCTCGAAGGCGCCAAGGCGGAACTCGCCAAGGCAGGCCTGAAGGACACGGATGGCGACGGCTTCGTCAATTTTCCTGCAGGTACCGCCGGCGGCAAGAATGTCGAGATCGTGATGCTCGTCAACAACGACTACACCACCGACAAGAGCCTTGCCGAAGGTGTCGTCGCCCAGATGGAAAAGCTAGGGCTGCGGATCGTGCTGAACGGACTCAACGGCACCCAGCGCGATGCCTCGCAATACTCCGGCCGCTTCGACTGGCTGGTACGGCGCAACGATCAGGAGCTGACTTCCGTCGTCCAGAATACCGATCAGCTGGCCCCGGTCGGTCCACGAACCAGCTGGGACCATCGTGCGCCGGAAAACGGCGAGGTCGATATGATGCCTTTCGAGAAGGACCTCGTCGACATCGTCAACAAGTTTGTCTCGTCCGCGGACAATGACGAGCGCGCCAGCCTGATGAGAAAGTTCCAGAAGATCTCGACCGAGCACGTCTACAATGTCGGCCTGACGGAATATCCCGGCGCGCTGATCATCAACAAACGCTTCTCCAACATCCCGCAGGGCACGCCGATCTTCATGTTCAACTGGGCCGAGGATTCGATCGTCCGCGAGCGGGTCTTTGTCGCTGCCGACAAGCAGGCCAAGTACGAGCTGTTCCCCGAAGAGCTTCCCGGCAAGCCCGGAGACAAGGGCCCGATGAACTAGGTTTACCTCCCCTGACTGAGAACTCCGGCCCCCCCACGTTGCGCGGCCCCCGCAAACCAACCAACCGAACCACAAAAAAAGCGGCCACGCCCCCAAACCGACCGCCCCCCCCCGGTTGGTATTTCTGGGCCCGTGTATATTAAAAAAA